>CAYLVF010000015.1:0-698 GCA_964387045.1 uncultured Melioribacter sp.
TTCAATCCCGATATAACCTGCACCAAGTATTACAATATTTTTAACTGCGTTTGAAGTGAGATAATTATTAATTGCCAAATAATCTGTCATGCTTTTGAGGGTAAATAAATTTTTTATACTTGTTAGGTTTTGAGGTATTTTGGCTTTTGAACCGGTCGCTAAAATTAATTTATCATAAGGTATGTCTATTTTCGTATTATCGTTTTTGTTTACAACAAAAATTTTCTTTTCGTTTCTATTAATTGATTCAACAAAATGGTTTGTGAAGACCGCAACTTTTTTTTCTTCATAGAATTCTTCCGGGGAATAGAAGACTAACTTTGAGTGATCGTCAATCAAACCACCGAATAAGTAGGGTAATTCGCAAGTGCCGGTTGAGATGAAGGGACCGGCTTCAAACATTTTAACATTTGCATCCGGGTTTACGCGTTTTGCTTTTGCTGCGGCACTTGGTCCGGCAGCATTCCCTCCCACTACAATAATTTTTTGCTTTCTCATCTAATAAAAAATTAATTTGTTTTGAGGGATAATATAAGGTTTTTAGAATAAATTTGTTTTTCGAGGCGGGCTATATACTAACTTTCCTTAAATGAAATAGTCATCGGAACGCCGGAAAAACCATAGTTACTTCGGATGGTTTTTTCAAGGAAACGTTTATAACTATCAGGTATATATTTACAGTCGTTTGCAAAAAAAAG
>CAYLVF010000015.1:708-8514 GCA_964387045.1 uncultured Melioribacter sp.
AAAAAAGAAATATCGGGTAATGCTCACCAACTTGAGTGATATATTTTATTTTGACTTCTTTACCATTGGGAGTTGAAGGCGGAGGCGTTCTTCTAATTGCTTCTAAAATTGTATCATTCAATTCTTGAGTGGAAATCTTTTTTGATCTCTCTTCATAAATCTGTAATGCAATATCAATTAATTTGTAGATCCTTTGTTTAGTTAATGCAGAAATAAAAATTACCGGGACAAAATCAGCAGTACCAAGTTGACTTCTTACTTCCTCTTCATAATGCTTTGCGGTCTTGGCGTCTTTTTCAATAAGGTCCCACTTGTTAACGGCAAGAATTATCCCTTTCCGTCTTCGCACTGCTTCTTGAATTATTCTTTGATCCTGTTTTTCCAATCCTAATTCAGAATCGAGCATAATAACAGAAACATCGGATTCCCACAAAGCTCTGTAAGTTCTAACATTAGAATAAAACTCAATACTTTCCTGAACTTTACTTTTTCTTCGAAGACCGGCGGTATCAACCAATACGATTTCATTACCGTAGTATTTTAGAATAGAATCAATACTATCTCGAGTAGTACCCGGGATATCGGTAACAATACTTCTATCATAACCAAGTAATGCATTTGTCAGCGAAGACTTACCCACGTTGGGTTTCCCAATTATTGCAAGCCTCAACCTCGTGTCTTCCTCTTTATCCGTATCGGAGAAATCCAAATGCTGAATTAAATCATCAAGAAAATCACCAAGATTTCTTCCGCTCAATGCCGATATATCGTAAACGTTTTCCATTCCGAATGAATAGAATTCAGCTTTATTAATTCCGTGCTTTGGATTATCGAGTTTATTAACAAGAACGAAAGAAGGTTTTGAAGAGGAACGGAGCATATTTGCAATATCACTATCCAATGGTGAAATACCTTGTTTGCCATCGGTTACAAATAATATAGCATCGGCTTCGGCTAAACCAATTTCTACTTGCTCACGAATTGCTGTTTCAAATAGTTCTTCCGAATTTGGTACATAACCGCCTGTATCAATAACACGAAAAACTTTACCGTTCCAATCTGCTTCTCCATAAATTCTATCACGGGTTACACCGCTTATGTCATCAACAATTGCGTCTTGCGATTTAGTGAGACGATTAAATAGAGTAGATTTGCCGACATTCGGGCGACCAACTATTACAACAAGCGGTGTTTTCATAATGTTAATTTAGGGATATGCTGAATCGTTTAAAAGTTAAATCGAATCGATAATTCGGGATAGTATTCAGTATGAAAACCGATTTGTTCCTTTTTTATGTTGAGCTGGGATTCTAATCTTCTATTATATGTACCGCTGGCAAATGCAGCTTCAACGGCACTTAATATATGATTAGTTACAATACCGATAACTGCCCATTTTGCAATATTATAATAATCATTTGCCAGCCCGCGCTGTTCGGAATAATAATGAAATCTTTCTGTTAATGGGTCACCGTACGTATATGGGTTATTCGGATCTTCCGTAAAATCAGACCAGCCGGCATTAAATTGCTGATATTTACCGATCATTTCATAATACTGTTGATCACCTTGTCTCGGTAATCTATGTGAATACCATTTACCTATTGCACTTTCAAGTCTATTTAATTCTGACCAATTCAAGTTGCCTTGTGGATCAAATAAATTAAATTGTGTAGGATCGACCAGCGGGTTAATTCTACTTGCATTGTCGTAAGTCCATCTTGCATACTGATCAACACTCCAGTATTGGTCGGCATAGTTTTCATAAAAAATAGTTTGATCATCCCCCTTACCATCGTAAATAACACCAAAAGTAATTGCTGCCGCTTCAACTGCTAAGAATATTGCTGCTTTCCAATAATCCTGATTATAAAATTGTCCTGAGCCCGGTAATGCCAAAGACATAAGCGCAGATAAAAATGGTGATTTTTTATTTTGTTCATAAACTGCTTCTTGATTGAGTTCATCTTGTTGTTCCGCAAAAACAAGCTTGGAATCAATAGCTAAATTACCGGATAAATTAAAGTGATTAACTTCTTGCGAGAAAGTTATTCCTAATAAAAAAAGTATTAATAAATATTTTTTCATACAGACACCTCGTTATATACTGAAGTCGAATAAGATACCGCCGTAGAACCGCCATTCTTTGCCGTAAGTAACATCTTCGTTTAATATCCTCGATGTGAATTTATCGAATGAATATGACGCATTAAAAAATAAGCTAGTCGGGAAAAGATAAAAAGAATTCATTTTAATTCGCAGTTCAAATCCGGCACCTCTTTTGAAACTATCGAATTCCGGAATATCTCCATTCCAAGCATTGCCAATATCACCATGAACCGAAAGAAACACTTTATCGATATAAAAATGTCCAATCCTTGTATCAATGTTTCTGAATAGTGGAAAGCGATAGGTTAAATTTAACCAAGCAATTTCATTACCACTAATTGCATAGAATGGATAAGCACGCATTCCGGTTAATCCGCCTAAATAAAAATCAAAAAAATCGGGTACTTCGGGACCAAGAATTGTACCTGCTCTAACCCTTGCCGAAATCGTATGCCCTTTTATTGTTTCGATATGCTCTCTATAATTGAGCTCGATCCTATGAAAGTTGTAATCGTTATACAACGGTTTTAGTATCCCATCGTCGATTTCATACTCTCCTTCATCATTATATCTATTGATTTCATAGTTATACTGTAATTCTATCTCACGCCCAATCGGATTAATATCACTATCTACATTTAATTGATAATCGGTAAAGTTAAGCTTGAATTGGAAATTACTCCCGATGAAATATTTATCGTTTGTTGTAGGATACAAATATGTTGTGTTCGGAAAAATAAAACTACCCAAAGTAGCGACGTATTGACTGAATATATATCTAAATTCAAAATCGTTTATATTTTTGAATATTTTATGCTTCACAACAAAATCAACTTCGAACAAATTATAAGTTACATCCGTTCCTACCGTGTTATTAGCTGCATCAAGCGAATCAAAGACAAGATCAACATTTGCCTCTCTGCTGATCGAATAAAGTTCGATAGAAAGTTCCGGTTTCAAACCGAGATTATATATTAACGGGAGTTTATCTCTATAATCAAAAATTAAAAAAAGGTCTCTTTCCAATCTCTTATTGATGGCTCCGCCGGCGAAGAACCCGAACCGGTTTAATATATCACTTGAAGAAAGATAAACACCCGGTTTAATTCTATCTGTCAAATCATTCGATGTATTATAATTATCATACCTGATAAAAGGATAGAAAGCTAAGTTTGTAAAAGTTCCGGAATATTTTTTTGATTGATAACCGGGTGATTCAATATCATCAAAATATCTTAGGGCATCCGTATTCTTTATTGCAGCACTTTGATCCGGTCTATCGGAATCAAGTGGAGGATTGAATATCCATATATACTGCTTTGATTCATCAACACGATTTTGCAGTTCAGAATCTAGATTAAATATTTTATAACCGTCAGATGTAAAACCGGCATAAACAATATCGCCCTTACTATTAACGGCGGGCATAAATGCGCCGCCTATTACATTTGTAATCCTTTTCGTTTCACCCGACTGAAAATCTTTTTTGTAAAGATTAAAAATTCCCGTTTCATCGGAACTATAAATTAAGTTACCGTCTCTATCATAAACGGCGTTTCTTTCATCGGCATCAGTCTGAACCAAAAATTCAAAACCGGTGCCGTCAATATTAATTTTTGCAATGTCTCTACCGTGATGATAAGAGTAATCGAAAATTATATGTGAATTATCGATTGAAAATTTGGGATTGTAAACTTGCTCTCCATTTTTGAATGAAGTTAATGCTCTATAATTCTTTCCGTCAACATCGGCAATAGCAAGATTTGTCGTTCCGTCTCTTTGATAAACGAAAGCTACTTTCTTTCCATCATTTGAAACAGCCGGATTATTAGCTCGCCAGCCGTAGGTTATTCTTTTCTCTTCTTTTTCTTTCAGATCATAAAAATATAAATCGTGGATCGAAATTGAATTGGGATTTTTATCGGACAATTTAGCATAAAGAATTTTATTTTCACCAGGTATCATTCCAAAAGTTGACCGAATAGCCGGGACTAATAATTTCTCTTCTTTCTTTTCAAGATCATATTCATAAATAGAAGAGAGAGAAAAATAATCTGCGTTCTTATTCGATACATAAATTATCTTGTTATCATCTTCGTTATAAATTGGATAAAAGTTTCCGAAACCTTCGGAACGAATTGTGTCACCAACAACTAAATTTGATTGAACATCTGAAATTCGATCAGAATAATTTTTCTGTAAGAAATTTCGCCATTCATTATATAGTTCGTTACCGGTAATTCCTAAAACATCATGCACCGCTGCATCGAATGTAAAATTTGTAAGTTTTCCGAGTTTTTCGGTTATCTCTCTAATTTTATCTTCACCGTACTTTTGCGAGATATATTTAGTAAGAGCAAACCCGGAATTATAAACCGACTCATTCCCTAAAGAAGATTTATTAAAAACACCCATTTGATTCCATGTTAACATATTGCCATCGAGAACATAAGAACGCAAAATCATATCGCGATGCGTATCCCAATAATCATAATTGAATTCTGTGCGCATGTACTGAGCGGTACCTTCGGCAAACCAAGCCGGAATGTTTATTGTTGGAATCGGATATGAAGCGATGAAATTCGGGTAACCGTAAAGTATATCGGGTCTTCTCTTATCTTCATAATTCAGAAACTGCAGGTAAAAAACCGGAACGTTTCGTGATAATTTCATTCCCGCCTGTATCTGAACCATGTGAGTAAATTCATGTGAAATTACATTACGAAGCCAATTATGTGTACCCCGCAAATCAAAATCCAAAGACGAAGCCCAGATTTCAATTTTATTATCGAAGAAAAAAGTAGCACCATTTGCATAATCATCAATATCTTTGATTACATAATGAACTCTATCCGGTTCATATCTATATAACATAGTAATCGGTTCCCAAATCTCTTCGGCAATTTTTGCAACCACCATTGCACTCCGTTCAGCTTCGGGATGATAATGAACACTTATATTTTTTCTTTCGATTGTCAGCCATTCGTAATCGGGTTCATACTCGTTATACTGGGCATTAATTGATAATAACAGAAAAGAGATCACCACAATTGAATTAAATATTTTTGTCATTGAATAATGAGTTCCTACGATTTGAATAATGGATTTCGGTATAATCACTTAATCACTGCAATTTTGATAAGTTTACTATCACTTTTACCGCCGCTGCTTTTAACATTTAAGTGAGCAAGATAAACACCGCTTTGAATATTATTAACATTCCAAATAATTTCGTTATCCATACCTCCCACTGCCGTGCCGTTTAGTTCGGCAACCAAATCACCGGCAAGATCAAATATTTTTATTTCGGCATTCGAGTTTTCACTTACAAAAAATCTGATTTTTGTTTCGTCTCCGTAAACCGGGTTTGGCCAGTTATAAGCTTTGTCGATAGGGAAATAATCCGTAATAACATCACCTTGTGCCGAACCGATAACATAAGCGTTATTATAATTATTGGCATATTCTCCAACCCATTGATTTGAATAAGATATATTATCAAATCCCCAAACCAAAAGTTCATTATTTTTATCTATCAACATCAACCTAAACCCGCTGCTTTCATAAATAACCGGATGAACAATACTCTCGGTCCCCGAAGAAATCGGGAAACCGGGAATGGTTTCTCCTCTTCTGCCGTCCACAGCATATATCATCCCATGCCGATCGAAGCTAAGGACATCCCAATAATTATTTGAATTAAGATTCACCGAAAGTAAGTACTTACCTTCAACTTCGTTAGATTTTGAACTCAGCTTAACGGGAAAATATTCCGATGTAGAGCCTTCAAAATTAAGCGCACCAATTTTATCTTTTTGAGAATATACAATGCGTAATTTTCTATCGAATTTTAAATCGGTTAATAAAAAGTCTTCGATTAGTTCATCACCTGATACTGAAAAAATCTTCTCAGCAACTAATATTGGTTTTGAAATAAAATTATTATCGTCATCAAGTATAATAGCTATACTTGTTGCAATATCCTCAACAACATGACCTGTAACAGCAATTTTTAATAAATTATTGTCATAATTATAAATTTGTCCTTCAACAGAATTCCAATATTGATTACCGGCTATTGCAAAGATTACCTGCTGATTGTAATTATATACAACCTGTTTTACATGAACATTATTAAAGACATTGAATGTCTCTAAGAGAATTAATTTCTCAGTATTGTTTTCAGAAAAATTATACCTGAAAATTTTTCCGGTTTCTGTTCCAATAAATATGTCTAACCCGGTATTATTTTCCGAAACTACAACAGGAGAAGTAACCCTCTCCCCTATCAAACTTTCATAACCGACAAGTGTGGAGATATCATTGGAAAACGAAATAACTTTTAAAGAGTTGTCAGCAGAGCCAACTATAAAACTAAAATCATCTATAACAAAAACAGCTGGTTTTACATTGCTAAAATTATTTTCGGTTAAAAGAAATTCACCATTATTATCATAAAAATAAATATCATCACCAGCATGAACTAATATATAGTCTTTAATTCCAAAAACATTTTTGACATCAGCACCAATTGTTAATTCTTTTTGAATTAATTTCGTAACAGAATTATTCTTAAAACTAATTTTAAATGACATTTCATTTCCGATAGTAGAAATATCACTAATATCAATTAATGAATTAGCTCCTAAGTTTGAGATAGCTGCGGGTTTGGTTTCGGCATTAAATTTATTTTCATAAAACTTAGAAGGATTTCCGTTGTACCATGTATCTTGTTTTGTTCCTTCACCAATAACTGTTTCACCGAATATTGTTGTGAACTCTTCACCAATATCAAATATCCCGTCCGCTTCAACAACTTTGACTCCAAGTCTGCTGCGGTCATTATTAATTGTGTTTGATGCGATGTTATTTCTTATAACTTCTTCATCAATATGCCAAATGATAAAACCTACATCTTCGAACGGATCATCGAAAGATTGTATTTCAAGAAAACCGGGTAATGCCCAATCATGTTCATCAACATCAATTACAACTCCGATAAGGGTATCTGCACCAAATGGAGAAAAACCCGGAATGTCTTTATCAAATCTTATAGTATTTACAGCAGACCCGATTTTATAAGTTAATGTTATTCCATCTTTATTCGCATCACGCTTCCGGTTCTCAATCAGATAATATTCATTAGAATTAATTGGAATCTTAATAAGAACATCATCCCCTTCTGCTGCTGTTTGATAAGTTGTTAGATTAACTCTTTGGTCTTCTATTGAAAGAGTTTTTGGCGTAATCCATCCTAAATAAACTTTTTCCCAAGCTGATGGTTCGGGAGGAAATAAACCGCTGTATGCAAAAAGCGCTTGCCCATCCATCAAACCGAATCTACCTATGGCACTTGTTCCGGTTTCGGTATTGAATAAATCCGGCAGTCCCATATGTGAAGCAATGGTACCTACAATCAATCCGTTAATTGTAAATTCCTGTAAATAAACTTGCCCGAAGCTTTCAATCTCTCTATTCTCGGTAGATGGCAAGATTGCTGTATTGTTAATAAAAAAACTTCCGTTATTAACGGGGAAACCATTAAATGAATCTCCAAAAATATTTTTAAATGAAGATTCGCTTAAATATAAAGAAGGAATATCCCGTTCCAAACCGATACTGCCCGGTGTTGGTATTTCTCTTCCAACCCCGGCATGAAAAATTGTGAACATATCATATTCGGAAAAATCAATTTGC
>CAYLVF010000015.1:8524-9844 GCA_964387045.1 uncultured Melioribacter sp.
ATCCGCAAGCTGCCAAACTTCTTGAGCAAAATCACCCAAACCGGAAAAATCATCTGTACGCGGCGGGGGTGAATAATCTCTTATCGTTTTTGAAACAGTAATAATATTGGGGAATACCGTGTAAGAAATATTAAAAATACCGTCCGAAACTTTACCGAAATAGTTTCTTGCAAATTCGAGATGACTTTCAAAATAACCTGCATTGTGAGGCAGAGGGTCAAGAATAGTATTACCGTAATCTTTAGTGTATATCGAACCGAATTTTCCATTACCGAATGTATTTCTGTCGTTATCTTGTTGGAATTCAACCATCACCGCAAGAATTTTTAAAGTATCATTTTGTGCTAGCCTTAAAGGTTCGCTTCTTGGGTTAGGATTCAGCTTAAAATAAGTTTGGGCATTTACCATGCCCAAACTCAAAATCGTAATAAGAATAAAGGAGATAGTATTTTTCATATTAATTTAGATTCCGCGTGGAAAACCTTTTGTTTGTGAAGGTGTTGATCCCCAGCCAATGAGGAGAGAAAATCTTAAAGTACCTGAAAGTGGATGATTTTCACCGTCTTTAAACATATCAGTAGAAATATAACCAAAATCAAAACCATACATATCGTATCTTATACCGGCACCAAGTGTTATGAATTTTCTATTGCCATAAGACGGGTCTTCATAAAAGAAACCTGCTCTTATCGCAAACATAAAATCACCAGGTTTACCATACCAATATTCTAATCCCATTGAAGTAACAATATCTCTAAGTTCTTCGCCAAAAGATTGATCCGCCCAGGCCGTAAATATAGCCTCATAGAATTCCTTACGTTTCCCAGAATTCCCAGTTGATGTCGTATCACCACCAAACAAACCTTGATCAGTATTTGCATAACCCCTATCAACTAATAGTTTGCTAAAATCTAATGTATAAGTCAATGAGTTATAATCATCTTCGAACACTCTAGCAGCAAAACCTAATCTAAAGTTAGTAGGTATTGGGTCAGCTTGTGCTTGGTCAATATAAGTTATTTTTGGACCGAGGTTACTCAAGTTAACACCGATTGAGAAACGATTTCCCATATCTCCAATCAGAGGAATATTTAATATTTCAGGTCTCCACATTGCAGCAATATCCGCACTAACGGTTGTTGCAACACCACTTCCCTGTTCATTTTCAGTTGGTTGATCTGAAAGCCGGCTGTGAATAACCCTAAAGTTAAAACCCATTCCCCAATCGTTACTAAGTTTTGTTGCATAGCCAACTGTGAGTGCGGCATCAAAAGAGCGGAATTCACCTATTGGTTCTGGTGATTGAGATGATGTTCTAAT
>CAYLVF010000015.1:9854-11101 GCA_964387045.1 uncultured Melioribacter sp.
ATGCTTGCCAAAATACTGCCACCTATATCCTCAATATATTGTCTATAGGCTAAATAATCATAGAATATATCTAAATTAAATTGAGGCAGCCAGTTACTGTGTGTAATACTTACCTCTGAGCCGGTTAAGAATGCGATACCGGCAGGGTTCCAAAATATTGCGGCTGAGTTATCGGCTAAACCGGAACCGGATTCCCCAATACCACCAGCCCTAGAATCTGGTGCTAGAAGAAGAAACGGAACCGCTGCTTCACCTTGTGCATAAGTTCTATTTTGCACACCGAAAAATGCCGCTAATATTATTAATGTTAACAAGATTTTTTTCATCTTGAGATACCTCCAAATAAAGATTAAATAAAATTTATCTAATAACTGCTAATTTACCTAAAACTGTTTCCCTGAATTCTTTGTCTGTAGATTCAACAATAAGTTTGTACAGATAAGTACCGTTGGCAAGTTGGTCACCGTCGTGATCACGACCGTCCCAAGGAATTCTAACAAACTTATCTAATATATTAAATTGCTCAATTTCTTTTATGAGCCTTCCGGCAATTGTGTAAATCTTCACTTTTACATTAAGTGCTTTTGTCAAATTTTGCTGGAATGTAAATGTAGTATTTGATGCAAAAGGATTCGGATAGTTAACTACTTCTCTAATTGCCAGTTGATCAGAATTTACAACCGAGAAAAATGTCTCCTCGGTTGATAAATTATTAAACACATCCCAAGCTTTTATTTTAATTTTGTGATCACCTTCGTCAAAATTGGAAAACCTGTAACTGACAATACCCGATTTGCCGCCGGCATCTAAATCGCCGACAAAATTTGAAGTAAGGTCTATCGGATTATTTTCATCGTCATTTAAAATTGCTTCAAGATTATGCCCTACACCGGAACCTGTCGTGTTAATTCCTGTTTCATCTTCAAGTTTAACAAGCAATGTAAAATTAGAGCTCACAAGGTAAGAATTATCGAACGAGAGGTCGTCAAAATAAATTTCGATATTTGGACCCCGTCCGTCATTCACGCTTGATGTATCGGTCCCGCCGACAACAATTCGCTCAGTAAAACCGGTTCCGTCTCTTTCATTGTTAAAGGCATAAACAACAACTTTACCATTGGCATTTTGATAAGAAATATCCTTCGGTACCGTAAAGCTTGTAGTGAATTTACCGTTTGATACAGTCACTCTACCTCTGAATAGAAGTCCGCCTTGTTGAGATATCCTGTAAGTATAACCAAGTTCTT
>CAYLVF010000015.1:11111-16370 GCA_964387045.1 uncultured Melioribacter sp.
CGGTATTTCTTTGAGCATCAAAAACAGAAATAATTGCTTCCCCGCTGAAATCGCTATCCGAGCCGTCTAAGTTTTTAAAGGCTCCTTCAATATCAACATTACCAAGTGCACTAATCTGTACATCAACACTAAGGTCTGAATCGTTAATTGAATCAATCGAAACGGGGTTTTCAGGTTGATTTAATCTCAGCGCAGGATCACCAAACAAAATAAACTTTTCATCGTTTTCTCTATCACTTGTTCCAATTACTTTTGTATCCATAAATGCATAACCAACCCTTCTAGGCAGAAGATCGACATCTTTAATCTGGAGTATGTTTCGGAAAAAACGATTATTCAAAGCCGCATTTGAATTTGAAAAAACCGGTCGGCTAGCAGTAAATGCCCCTATTAAACCACTTCCTCCCTTAAGCAGCATCAGCTCGGTAGCGCTTTGATCTGCGGGAACATCGTACTTTCCAAAATCACACGTTGCCGCAGTTAAAAAGAAATATTTGTCATTTTTCAATTGTGGTATAGTAATATCTTTTAAGAAAACATTTTCATGCGTCCACACATCAGGGTTGCCGTGCCCAATAAAATTTAAGATTAGTGTACCGCTATTCACGGCATCAACAATTGCCTGGTTAACCGCTGGTTTTCTTCTCCCCCCGCCTGTTACAATAGTGGGATAGGCAACAAGATAAATTTTCTTCTGATCGAATGTTTTGGGAATATAATTCCTAGATAAATCTTCTGATTGATCGGTGTGTCTTGAACCATCGTTAGTTTCGGAAGTAAGTCCATCATCGGCTACTAGAGTAACGGTATTTCGCCACAAACTTCTATCGGCGGAAGACTCATAGGATATTATTTTATCTACAACTATCTCAGCCTCGGAGCTATTAGTTACATTTACTCTACCAACCCCAATATCGGGAATTAGGTCATTCCCCGATACACGTGAATAATAATCATCAATGGGATATGAGCTCAATCCGGCTAGAGACTCTTTAGTTTGAAAGGTGGGAATAAAATTTTGATTTTTCCCTTCAACATTGAGGTAATCATAATCTCCATCACCAAATAATAAAACTAAACCGGGTCTAATCTGCCAGTTAGCATATGCATGAGCAATAAAATCTCGTATTGCGGTTGGGTCAAGAGCACCACCGGAAAACTCATTATAAATCTCGTCAACATAAACGAGTGTTGTAGTGGTTGGATGAGGTGATTGATTAGCACGGTAATTAGCCAACCTCTGAGCTTGAGTTGAAAAATCTTTATGAGCAATAATGATGTATTCCGAACCTTGTTCAATACCTCTGATATTCGAATTAGGGACTGACTGAATATTTGATGGAGTTTTAAATTTGCTTGCAGTTAAAGCAATATATTTATTTCTTCTCGTTTGTGCTCCGGCATCCTGAAATCTAAAATCTCCCCCGCTTAATACTAATGGTTCTATCTTCCGAACATTTGAAGCATCAGTAACATCAAAAACATTTATACTGCTGTTTGTAAAATTCGATAGGTTGAACTGAACTGTCCCGTTCACTAGGTTTGAATAGAAAATAAACTCATCATTGTTGGCGCGTAAGAAACGTTTGTACTTAATCTCAAAATAATCAATATTAGCTTGAGAATTAGTTCTGGGATTAGTGAGTGTGAATTTAAGTGTACTCATATTGTTAGGTAAAGTACCCGAGTAGGTTGAACTCCCTGTAAAAGCCCTACCAAGTGTATAAGTAAACGTCCAACCTTCTAAGGTCCCCGAATGAATAATCTGACTATTCTCTTGCAAGTTGAAACCAATTGCAGCTGACGGGAGAACTCGAGTAGTATTTGCAAGCCTGAAACTGTAATTAATGTTTGTCGAAGGAACTAGTTCATGAAGTGTATTAATAAAAGTTTGAGTCGGCATTGACGAGTTCATAGTTTCACCCCAGTAATCCCGCCCTGTTCTTCCAATATTAACTAAATTCTCTTCATGGAAAATATACGCATCTGTTTCAGTCTGTATAATAGGATTTGGTTCGTTGAGTGACTGCTTAGTAATCATCCTTATGCCGGTTGAACCACCCGATGTAATGAAGTAATAATTTTTTGTTGAGAATTCATGCTTATATCTTCTTATATCATTTCTGCTTGCGTCATATTCGAAAAAATTAGTTCCTCTTCCATAAAATAAGATGTAATCGTTCTGGTCAAAACGACCATCTTCTTCGCCAACCACTAAAATTGAATTCTCGATAAGATCAATTGGTTTTGGTGCAGTAACAGTTTCATTTAACTGGTAACCGCCGTTGTTGTAAATTTTTATTGTTCTTGGGTCAACAGTATTAGGGTCAATGCCCATGGATGCAAGTTGGCTTCGGTCAATTCTGTAGATTCCTTCTTCCTGAGCTTCAAATTTATACCAGGTTCCCGAAGCAAGCACTGAATTTTGTACCGATACCTGTAGACGGTTAACTTTTTTTGCAATACCCCAATTGCGCGCTGTTTCAAAATTTATGATGACATTAGAGAGGTCTTCATCTATTCTTTGAGTTTGCTGGGTTGGTCTTGCAAAGTTTATTCTAAATCTTAATTTGGAATAAAGCCTGACTGTATTTGTTGCTGCATCGTATTGAACGGGGGCAATAATAATTTTTTGAACCGGCAAATCCCGGAATAAACCGAACTCGCCAAATCCTACCAACTCTTTATTTGTGAAATTACGATAGTCGGATGTAACCTTGTATGCAAAGTTAATTTCGTCATTAATCTCTTCAATAATGGGATTAGGCTTAATTGTTTCATTTAAGGTTACGAATTGAGCATCGATTACTTGAATAGTATTTCCAAATTCCGAAGGCACACCGACAATTATATTTCTAAAAGGTACTTCCGGTGAACTAATTTCAGGGTCAGATTCAAAAAATCCATTATAGATATTAACCGAAAAATACTCCGAACCGTCAAGAATAATATGTGAAGTATCAGTATAACGCGGAGTGTATTCTAATAGAATTGAGTTCGACGAAGATGAAATAATTTTTATGTCATCATTTGCAGTGATGAATAGACATAAAAAAAGGAAGTACACTATTGAGAATTTTCTTAACATAAATTAACCTTGTTTAATTTGGTATATTCTGAATACTGAGAAATAATAATATAATTTTAGGAAATCAATACCAAAAAATCGTAGAAAATTCTCTCTATATGCTTCCTTCTAATTTTTGCTTTGAAAAAATACCTAACATTAAGGGTATTTGTCAAGTCATTTTGGGGTAATTATTCTTTTTGTGATTTTAGGTGAATTATGCCAATCTTTCAATTAAATCACATTGTCCTCAATATAATTAATCGATTTTAAAGATCATCGAATCATTTAAAATTTTTTTATGGAATTTTTTGTTCAAAGTCCGAGTTTAGATTTATCATTTTTCATAGCTTCAATACAAAATGCAATGTGTTCATCAAGGTCAACTCCCAGTTGTTCGGCACCGTTTCTTATATCATCTCTATTAACAGCGCGAGCAAATGCTTTATCTTTCAGTTTTTTCTTCACCGATTTCACTTCTACCTCTTCAATTGATCGACTTGGTCTAACATACGTAACCGCAGTTAAAAATCCGGCAAGTTCATCGCAAGCAAACAAAACTTTTTTTAGTAATGTGTCTCTGGGTTCGTTTGTATAATCGGCATGAGAGAGAATTGTTTTTCTGAATTCTTCGTCAAATCCTTTTCCCTTTAATATTTCGTAACCTTTATATGGATGCTCAGTTTCTGTCGGATATTTTTCATAATCAAAATCATGCAGCAAAGCAACATTACCCCAATATTCAACATCTTCATTAAATTTTTCTGCATATGCACGTACGCAAGATTCAACTGCGTAAGCATGTTTCAGTAAACTGTCACTCTTGGTGTATTCGGTAAGAATCGAATGGCAATAATCTCTATCGTGAGTTATATCTTTCATAATAACACCTTATTTTTGTTTGAGTCAAAAGACGGACAGTAATCTGCAAGAATGCATTGCAAACATTTTGGTCTTCTGGCAATACAAATTTTTCTACCGTGAACTGCCAGCCAATGTGAAGTTTGAATCCAATACTTTTCCGGCAATAATTCTTTTAATGTAAATTCTATTTGCTCCGGGTTATCGGTTTTGACGAATCCGAGTAAATTTGATAATCGTTTTACGTGTGTATCGACTGCAATTGCGGGAATTCCAAAAGCATTGCCGGCAACTACAGAAGCGGTCTTTCTTCCTACACCGGAAAGTGAATTAAGTTTCTCGAAATCAGCCGGTACTTCCCCGTTATATTTTTCAATTAACTCATTACAGCAGTTTACTATACTCTTTGCTTTTTGATTGTAGAAACCGGTTGAAAAAATATCTTTCTTTAGTTCTTCAATGTCGGCATTGACATAATCTTTCGGCGATTTATATTTTTTAAAGAGCTCACTAGTAACAATGTTTACTCTTTCATCCGTGCATTGTGCAGAAAGAATTGTAGCAATAAGAAGTTGAAACGGAGTTGTATATTCTAAAGCCGGTTTGGGTGATGAATATTCTTGCTTTAACAGCTCTACTATTTTTAATGCTCTTTCTTTCTTATTCGGCATCTCGATTAAACCTTTTGTCTTGAATCTTCAATCTATCAACCGGTTTGTTGTTAATTAAATGTGATTGGATTATTTCCTCAATATCGTTTTCACTTACACCGCCGTACCATATTTGTTCGGGATAAACAAGTATTGTAGGACCAAATTCGCAAGCATCTAAACATAGTGATCCATTGGCTCGAATTGATTTAACGAGTCCAAGTTCTTTTAATCTGGTTTTAAATTTTTCTTTAATGACAACAGAATTTTTATTCTTGCAGCATCCCCGCGGATGATCCGCCGGACGTTCATTTTCACAAATGAAAATATGTTTATCAAATCTTTTCATAGGCGGTAAATATAATAAAAGCAGTAAAGGAAAATAAATTATGTTGCAATAAAAGCATTAGTTCAAAGAATCATTTATTATTTTCGCAAAATCTTATCCATCACTTTTCCTTTTGCTAACTCGTCGATCAGCTTATCCAGATAGCGAATTTCTTTCATAGTTGGTTCTTTGATGTCTTCCACCCGGATACCACAAACCACACCTTTAATTAAATCTCGTGAAGGGTTCAGCTTGGGAGCTTCCTCAAAGAAAGTCTCAAAGTCTGTTTGTTTTTTCAGTTGGGCTTCTAACTCTTTCTGGCTATATCCCGTCAACCAACGAATAATTTCATC
>CAYLVF010000016.1:0-1645 GCA_964387045.1 uncultured Melioribacter sp.
CATCAAAAGCCTCTAAGTGCTGGCGTAATGATTCATCTGCTTCTTTCACTTTACCATTTATTGTTTCCAAAGTATCTGCGTAGATTAATTGTTCACCGGAAACTCTGTCTTCCAACATGATTTTTGTTTTGCGGTAAAGTTCAAATAACAAATCACTTTTCCATTGAGTCCAAACTACCGGGCTGACTGCCGAAAGATCAGCAAATGTTAATAGGTAAAGCATTTCCAATGCTTCAACCGAAGGGACATTAGCTGCAAACTGATCGAGTGTTATTGGATCATTCAAATTTCTTCTGAATGCAACCTGTTCCATTGTTAAATGATGACGAACAAGAAATCTCACTAAGTTTATTTCTTCCTGTTCGTATCCGAGCCGTTCCATAATTGAAGAAGCAATTTCTGCACCTATAATTTCATGCCCTGATACACTGATCGGTTTTGCAATATCATGAAAAAGAACGCCGAGATATAAAAGATCGTGTCTTTCAATATTATAAAATATTTTACCTAACCTGGAATCCTCATCTTTTAGTTTTTCTAAATTGGCGAGCGCAATGATTGTATGTTCATCGGCGGTATAACAATGGTAAACACCGGGTTGAAAGAATCCCACAAGTTCTCTTAGTTCCGAAAGGAACGCCGTAAGCACACCGAGTTCGTTCATTGTGCTTATGGTTTTGCCTACATTCTTTGGAAGCCTCAGCAACTCTCTAAAGAAAGTTGAGCTTGTATTTTCCGGTTTAACTTCATCATCGGATTGCAGAGCGAGTTCAATAATTTTTGAACGAAGGTTTTCATCAAACACGGCATCTCTTACTGCTCTGTAATAAAACACTCTCAAAACTTTTGAAAGATCAACGTCAGAATCCGGATCTGCAAGCGATAATCTATTTCCCTTCATTATGAAATCATCATCAACTTTAATTGAAAGAAAATCGGAAATAGGATTAGAAATTTCTTCATCAAATTTTTTCATCATTGTTCGGGAAAAGAGTTTCAAGATGCTTGCACTAGCAAAATATTCTTTCATAAAATTATGCCATGCAACCGGCGGATACTCAAGCAAGTTTGCAATTTTTTCTTGTGAAGCAAATTCTAATCTATCAGATTTTGTCGGTGAAATAAGATGAAGATGATTTCTAACGCTAAGAATAAATTTATAACTGTTTAATAATCTGTTGGCAATTTTATTATTGATGCTTTTGTTATGCTTTAACGAATCGATAAAAATTTCTGTTTGCGTAGTTTCATTTTGATTGGAAAGTATCAAATCATTTTTGAATGAATACATCCATTCAGCCGCTTGAAGATCCCGTAAACCACCGGCTGTAAATTTAATATTCGGTTCAAGTACTTTTGACGATTCGCCATATTTTGCATGACGAAGTTTCGTATCGGCAAAGAATTCTTTTATTAAATTTACTTTATCTTCTTTTGTCAAGACGGATGTAATAAGATTATTCCAATCAAGATAAACATCGTCATTACCTAAAATAATTCTCGTTTCAAAAAATTGAGTGAATGCATGCAGGTCTTCGCTCAAAAATTTCATTATATCATTAAAATCTCGAACGGTATGCGAGACTTCAATTCCGCAATCCCACAAATCCGTAACACATTTATTTATTAATGACTCGTTACCGTC
>CAYLVF010000016.1:1655-16292 GCA_964387045.1 uncultured Melioribacter sp.
CGTCAACTTTGCGGCAGATAAACATAAGGTCAATATCGGAATGAGGCGAGAGTTCTCTTCTGCTGAAACTTCCGGCAGATGCAATTGCAAATTCAATTTTGTAATCGTGTAAAATTCTTCTTATATATTCTTCGACAAGCAAGCTGTAACGAACACAAAACTTGAAAGAATCTTTCAACAAAGATTTATCTTTGAAGAGTTTTTGTTTCTCTTCGTTGAATTGTTTTTTTATTTCAAGTTTTTTGGTCATGTTAAACTACGCTTATAAATAATCACCAAATTCATATAAAAAACGGGAACACAAGTAATGTGTTCCCTTTTTATTTCTAATAATTAACACAGCAAAAATACTCTTTAGAGCCGTTCAAATCTACCTTGGAAGAATCTCAAATATTCGGGTTCGTAAACCATCTTCAAACCTTTTATTTTTTTTCTATCTTCATAAACAGAAGCAACCGATTCAACCGCTACATCGATATGAGCCTGAGTGTAAACTCTTCTCGGGAAAGTTAAACGTACTAATTCTAATTTCGGGTAACGATGCTTGCCGGTTTGAGGATCACGCCCCGAAGAAACAATTCCGCGCTCCATGCCTCTCACACCGGAATCAATATAAATTTCTGCAGCTAATGTTTGTGCAGGAAATTCATCTTGTTTCATGTGATTTAAAAATTTCTTCGCATCTAAAAATATTGCATGTCCACCGATCGGTTTAACAAAAGGAATTTTATATTTTTCAAGTTGATTACCGAAATATTCAACTTGACCGATGCGTGCTCTAATATTATCGAAATCAACCATTTCTTCAATACCAATTGCCATCGCTTCCATATCTCTTCCTGCCAAACCACCGTATGTATGAAGCCCTTCATAAACAACAACCATGTTTCTTGCGGCTTCATAAATTTTTCTATTTTTAGTAGCGAGGAAACCACCGATGTTCACCATCAAATCTTTCTTTGCACTTACCCATAAACCTTCAAAGTAAGAACACATTTCTTTAAGAATTTCCGCAACTGATTTGTTTTGATATCCTTTTTCTCTCATCTTAATAAAATAAGCGTTTTCTGTTGCGCGGGTTGCATCAAACCAAAGTCTTATTTTATGTTTCTTTGCAAAGTCATAAACTTCTTTCAAGTTTTTCATTGAGAACGGCTGACCGCCTGCCATATTAACCGGTCCAGCCATACTTATATAAGCTATGTTCTTTGCACCGACTTCTTTTACAAGTTTGTCTAATTTCTTTAAGTCAATGTTCCCCTTAAAAGGATGTTCGTTATACGGTTCATGTGCTTCATCAATAATTACATCAATAAAAGTTGCACCGGCTAATTCTTGATGAAGTCTTGTAGTTGTAAAATACATATTGCCCGGCACATATTGACCGGGAGTGATCATTATTTTGGAAAGCATATGTTCGGCTGCACGCCCTTGATGTGTAGGAACAAAGTAAGGATGCCCGTAATATTTTTTTACGTTATCCCATAAGTAATAGAAGTTTTTGCTTCCGGCATAAGCTTCGTCGCCTATCATCATACCAGCCCATTGTCTGTCACTCATAGCGTTTGTTCCGCTGTCGGTTAGTAAGTCAATGTAAACATCTTCTGATCTCAAAAGAAAAGTATTGTAGCCGGCTTCCTTCGCTGCTTTCTCACGGTATTCTCTTGTTGTCATTTTAATCGGCTCAACAACCTTAATTTTGAAAGGTTCAGCCCAGCTTTTTTTAATAATCTTTTTAGCCATTCTATTCTCCGTTTAATTTTATTTTTAATCGATTAACTTAATACATGGTTGGTCGGTTGGCTGAGATCATTGCGAGGTGTTGATAAATTAATATTGTGTGAAGCCTGTCATATGATAAATAAGGATTCTGCTGAAAATGATATGATGTTTCCGTTTTAACATTATGTATTGTAGGAAAGGATTTTTCTCTTATCGATATTTCAAGTTGTTTCAGCATTTAGCAATTGCTTATAAAATTAATTTTCCTCTAGGTACTCAACTTCAATTACGGAAGATATTCCGCCGCGTGTATTAAATTCTGCAATAACTTTCATGTAACGAGGTTTGCAGACCCCAACCAAATCGTCAAGTATTTGATTTGTAACTGCTTCAAAATAAATTCCATCATTACGGAACGACTGCAAATAAAATTTATACGACTTTAACTCGATACAGAGTTCGTCCGGAATGTATTCTAATATTATAGTCGCAAAATCGGGCTGACCGGTTTTTGGACAAAGTGATGTAAATTCCGGCGCCGTATGTTCAATTATGTAATCCCGCTCTTTATTCGGGTTTTCGAATGTTTCTATTATTTTTTGTTTTGGGTTCATTTATTCACCATCCTCTGGTTCTATTCCTAACTCATCAAAACAATGCTGAATAGCATCATACCATGGTATATAATCACCAACTCTATTAATAACTTTTTCTATTTCTTCTTCAGTAAGTTCTCTATCGAGAACCTCATCAGCTACCGTTAAAATATCTTCAACAACCAATTTGTATATAACTTTATTCTTTCTCATTTATACCTCCAATTTTGGAAGAACAACATATTAGTTTTTTATGATCAATAAATTATTTGTTGATTTAATTAATATCGACAATAATCTTTTTTACTCATTCTAATGCACTAATTTCAGTTATCTCAAAATTATAAAGTAAAAATATATTTACAATTAATTACTCATGGAATATATTCTCTCTATGCCAAATTATCGAACTTCTATGAGGATAATTTTCTACATGTTTTGGAAGTAAAATTTTAGAGTCTATTCTGAGTGCTTGATCAAATAAATCAACACCTCCAAACTTTCCAAAGTTGTCAGGTAAATTTCGATACTTTGAAGAAACTTTCATTTTAAAATCATCCGTAATAGTTAACCATCCTGTATCAAAACACCAGTGATGCAATCTGCATAACGAGATTCCATTCCAAATATCATCTCTTCCCATCTGATTATGAGGAACTATATGAGCCGCCTCAACTTCCCACCTTAATGAATTTGGAGAGTACATTTTTAACCCACAAATGGCACAACGGAAATCATAAACTTCAATAACTGCTTGTCGAAATCCTCGTTGTCTAAAAGAGTATGTCCTTTTAATTGATTTTACCTTTTTTTCCTTATCAAATGGAGAATAATTTTGGGGCGGTACTTTCCCAATAATTTTTCGTACAATAGTTTCTACTTCATAAGATTTTATGTATAAATATTCCTTATCACTAATCGATAGTTCCATTAATTTAAGCGCTTTGTTATATCCATCTTCTAATAACATCCATTCACGTTTGTTTGTTAAAATTTTCGTTTTGGTAGGACGAGAAATTAGTTTCTTTTTTGCTAATTCATCTGCGGCTCTAAAAAGTAATCTATGCCAAAGATAAGATTTCTTTTGTCTGTTTTCCTTTTTATAAATAGTAGTCAAATATGCTTCTTTTTGTTCTTTTGTAAGTTGAAATTCTTCTGCTATCTTATAAACTATGTCTTCGTTACTCGAAAACTCTTTTATTCTTCCATTATTCTTAAAAAGAGTAATTAATAATTCTTTGCCAACCTCTTCTTTCGATGGCATATTTAGTTCTTTGAGCATTTTTCCTTCATAACTCATTTTAGGGTGTTCCCGATTTTTTAAACATAACTTGGTTTACTAACATAAGGTATCGGATCTTCCTCACCAATTTTTTGGAATCCTCTTAAACGGAGTGCACAGCTATCACATTCGCCGCAGGCAACTTCTTCATTTTTATAACATGACCATGTTAAGTGAATCGGGGCGTTAAGCTCAATCCCCTTTTTTATTATTTCAGATTTTTTCAGATCGATAATCGGAGTTTTAATTTCAATATGTGTTGAAGGTTTTGTTCCTTTTTCAACAACTTTTTGAAACGCATTGAAGAATGCAGGTCTGCAATCCGGGTAACCGGAAGAATCTTCGTAAACCGCTCCCATGAAAACAGCTTTAGCACCAATTACTTCAGCCCAGCTTATACATGCTGTCAATATGTTCGCATTTCTAAAAGGAACGTATGTTGACGGTACATTTTTATTTGAAAGATTTGCCGAATCTATTTGAATATTTTTATCGGTTAAAGAAGAGCCACCGATTTTTGTAAGATGAGTAAAATCAATAATTAATTTTTTGTTTACATTATAATATTCGGCAATATCGTGAAAAGCTTTCAGTTCTCTTTTTTCGGTGCGCTGCCCGTAATTTATATGAGCAAAGGCGAGTTCAAAATCTTGACCGGCAATAGCAGAAGTAACACAACTATCAAGCCCGCCGCTAACCGCAACCACCGCTAATGGTTTATTTATCATTATTATCCGATTTGTGCTTTTTTAAAAATAAAAGATAGTAAAATCCATTGAGATAGTGAAGATGACCTTTGCTCCATTTATTTATAGATTTGTGTGCATAAGATTTTTTTTCTTAGTTTCTTGTTGACAATGATATCTTAAATATTATTTTGATAGCAGGTTTCCTCACCTCATTATTCAAAAAAGGAGTCGATATGGAATTTTATGAACTGCATCCTGAAACACCTCAACTGAGGTATATCAATAAAGCTTTAGAAGTTCTAAGAGAGGGGGGCGTAATTATTTATCCGACCGATACTGTTTACGGATTAGGCTGCGATATTTTTAACCACGATGCGGTTGAAAGAATTTACAATATTAAGCATGAAGCCGGAACAAAATTATTTAGCTTTATCTGCCCGGATCTAAAAGATATATCCAAATATGCAAAAGTATCGGATTATGCTTACAAAATGATGAAACGATGTATCCCCGGTCCATATACATTTGTTCTTCCTGCCGCAAAGGAGGTTCCAAAAAAACTCTGGTCTAAGAGAAAAACCGTCGGTATAAGAGTCCCCGATCATGAAATAGCAATCATGCTTACAAAGGAATTAGGACGCCCGATATTAAGTACAAGTGTTACAAAACGCAGAGGTGAGCTTTTATTTGACCCTGAAGAAATAAAATTAATTTTTAATCCGCACGTAGATTTAATGTTATCAGACGGTGCATTAAAAGGTAAACCATCAAGCGTGATTGATTTAAGCGGTGAAAAACCTGAAATCATTCGTGAGGGTGCGGGTGATATTTCAATTTTCCTTTAAAATTTGTAGAGCGACGATCTGTCGTCGCTCACTCATAATTTTTTTATAAACCTAAAGCAAGCGACCAGGATGGTCGCTTTACAAATGAAAATCCCCGTAAATTATTTTATTTTCTATGAGCCATCATTGCAGTAGCTTGAGCACTTGGCATAATTACTATTTCATTTATATTGACGTGTTTTGGTCTGGTGGCACAGAATATTATACTCTCAGCAATATCTTCACCGCTAAGTGGTTTTAATCCTTTGTAAACATTTTTTGCTTTTTCTTTATCGCCGTAAAATCTTACCTCGCTGAATTCGGTTTCAACCATACCGGGATCAATTGTGCTTACTTTAATATTGTTCTCAAGCATTTCCATGCGGAGAGATTCAGTGATTGCACGGACTGCATGTTTTGTTGCGCAGTAAACACTTCCGCCGGGATATGCTTGATGACCGGCAATTGAACCGATGTTTATTACGTGTCCGCGTTTTCTTCTAACCATTGTTTTAACAACTTCTTTCGTAACTATTAATAATCCCTTAACATTAGTATCAATCATTTCATCCCAGCCATCGGGGTTATCTTCGTGAAGTTTATTTAATCCCCGTCCAAGCCCGGCATTATTAACAAGTATATCAATGTTCACCCATTCATCGTCCAGGTTATTCAATGTTGAAATTACTTCATTACGTTTTGAAACATCGAGATTAAGAGCTAATACTTTTACAGAATGATTTTCTTCAATATCTTCTTTTATCTTTTCCAATTTATCAATTCTTCTTGCGGTTAAGATTAGATTTGCACCTTCTTTTGCAAAAGCATAAGCGCATGCTTCGCCGATACCTGCAGAAGCACCGGTTATTAATACAATTTTATTTTTCAAAGAAACCATAAAAACCCCATTTAGTAATTAAAATATTTTATAATTCGTTTAGTGGACATATTTAGATAAAAAACAAAAAGAAAAATTACACCGAATGCAAAAACAAATCTTTCGGTATCTCCAAAGCCTAGATTAAGTGAAAGTGCTATCCAATCATTTTCTAATTGCGGATTTAATATCAATATAACTGCGCTATAAAAAATATGTATTAATATATAACCCAGCTGAAGGAGAATAAAAACAACAAAAAAATATCGCATTGTACTTAAAGGAATTTTCTTAAGTAAGATTGATGAAATTTCGATAGAGGATATAAGATAGAGGTAAGGAGCAAAATATAGTAGCAACAGCATAAACATTGCAGTATTTGGATCAGGTTCAAAGTAAAAAGAGAAAAAGGGGAAACTGAATGAGAAATTAGAATTTCCTACCCCAAAAATTGATGCAATAAGCATCTGGAAAATCTCTTTAACCAGGATTATTTGAATAATTGTGGTGAAAAGAGCCGTAATAATAACTTTCCTATTTCTCTGTTTTAATTCCATTTGGTTCAACAAAAATTCTTCATAAATTTAGGTAGAAATGATTTTTGAATTTCCTCTTTTTAACGTTATCAAAACTTAACAATTTCTTAATTTCATAGTAGTCTTAATATTGCGTAAAATTCATAGCTATGTTTTTAAAAATACTAAATTTTGACAGAGAATAACCCGCCATGGAATTTTATCTAGTTGTCGTAATAGTTCTATTTATATTAGCAATTTCCGATTTGGTAGTCGGTGTAAGTAATGATGCAGTAAATTTTCTGAATTCTGCCATTGGATCGCGAGTAGCACCCCGTCACGTAATAATGATTGTTGCTAGTTTAGGCATTCTTGTTGGTACTACCTTCTCCAGCGGAATAATGGAAGTTGCACGTAAAGGAATTTTTAATCCGGAGATGTTTTATTTCTCTGATATTATGATTGTCTTCTTAGCGGTTATGTTAACCGATGTTTTACTTCTTGATCTGTTTAATACTTTCAGCCTTCCAACCTCAACTACGGTATCAATAATTTTTGAATTGCTTGGTGCATCGGTAGCTATTGCATCAATAAAAGTTATTGAAAAAAACGGCGGCATCGAAGAACTGATAGCATATATCAATACAAGCAAAGCATTGGCGATAATTACCGGTATTCTCATCTCTGTTGTTATATCATTTACCGTAGGTGCTGTAATTCAATTTTTTGTAAGATTCTCTTTCACGTTTGATTATATGAAACGCATTAGAAGATACGGTGGAATATGGGGTGGTTTTGCATTGAGCTTTATTATCTATTTCATCATGATTAAAGGTGCAAAAGGTTCTTCTTTCTTAACAGCCGACCAGATGAATTGGATAATCGAACATAGCTGGGAAATTTTGGTAGTCAGTTTTCTAACATTTGGAATTATATTTCAATTTCTTGCAATTACAACAAAAATAAATATTCTAAAGCCTATTGTACTTGCCGGCACATTCGCATTAGCCCTGGCTTTTGCCGCGAATGATCTTGTTAATTTTATAGGTGTTCCTTTAGCCGGTTTCAGCTCCTACATAATTGCTTCAACTAGTTCTGACCCGTCTAATCTTATGATGGAAGCTCTTCGTGAACCGGTAACAACACAAACAATACTGCTGCTTGCAGCCGGCACAATAATGGTTATCACACTTTGGTTCTCGAAAAAAGCTCAGTCAGTAACTAAAACCGAAGTTAATTTAGGAAGACAGTTTGAAGGTTTTGAAAGGTTCGAATCTTCTTTGCTTTCTAGAGTAATTGTTAGAATGGGTCTAGCCGTCGGTGATACGTATAAAAAAATAACCCCTTTATCCTTACAGCGATTGATTCAGCGAAGGATGGATAAGACAAAATCCGTAACCGAAAAATTTGCCGACGGGAAACCACCTGCCTTTGATTTATTAAGAGCATCGGTAAATTTAATGGTAGCCAGTGTTCTTATTTCTTTTGCTACATCTTTAAAACTTCCTCTGTCAACAACCTATGTAACATTTATGGTTGCGATGGGAACATCTTTCTCGGATAAATCATGGGGAAGAGAGAGTGCGGTTTATCGTGTTAATGGAGTATTAACTGTAATTGGCGGTTGGTTTTTTACTGCGTTCATGGCATTTACCGTATCAGCACTATTTGCCGGTTTAATTTACTACGGTGGGATCTTTGTTATTGTTGCATTGTTGGCTATTGCTACGTTTGTAATATTTAGAACTCACATATTTCATAAGATTCGTTCGGCTGAAGAAGAAGAAAGTGAAAAAGCTTTAGGGGATGAGGACAAATCGGGCGAAGATGCGATGATAAAATGTGTTGCAAAAACTCAGAAGTTTCTTGACTTGGTTGATAAAATTATTGCCAATTCTCTTGACGGACTTGCTGCCGGCGATAGAGAGAGGTTGAAAAAATTGAAGAAAGATTCAAAGAAAATTCGTAAACAAGCCGATTCAATTACTTCCACTATCTTCAAGACTATTCAATTACTTGAAGAAAGTGAAATAAAAGAAGATCATAGATTCGGAAAAATTATTGCCTCGGTTCAAGAAATCTCGAATAATGTTACTGCTCTTGTCAGCAGAATATATAATCACATAGATAACAATCACAGCAAACCGATTAAAGAGCAGGTTCATGAGCTTAATCAGCTGGAAAAACTTCTTTCTAGTGAAATCGAAATCGCAATTAATATTCTCTCAACCAAAGAATTTGAGCAAACGGACGAAATTGATAAAGTTCTTTCTGAATTGAAGAAAGACATTAAGAAGTTTGACAAAAATCAATTTGCAAGAATAAAGAAAAAACTTACCAGCACAAGAAGCAGTATGTTGTTCATAAGTATTTTAGGAGATACGGAAAATATTTCGGAACAAATTAATACTCTTGCAATCATGTGTACTGAAACAGCAAAACCGATTATAAATAACCATAGTAATGTTGAGCCAAAACAAAAAGAAAAAGGGAGTAAATCAAAGTAATTAGATATAGAAATCATACATTTTTTAGTTGTTTATTTAAGCGGTGTAACTCGAGAGTCATACCGCTTTTTTTTGGATGATTCACATCAAATCTAAGTAACGTAAAGTTGAATGTAATTTGATAAAAGAATTGATTTCACTAAATTTTCGCTAACAATAAGAATTATCAAATAGGGATTTAAATGGCGGAAAAACTTATTGAAAAAGCAATAAAGTATGTCAATAATTTATTCGAAGAAAAAGCCAACGGAAATTATACTTATCATAACTTAGCACACACAGCCGCCGTAGCGAAGACTGCAGATATAATCGGGAAAGCAGAAAATTTATCACCTGAAGATTTGGAATTAGTGGTGCTCGCCGCATGGTTTCACGATGTAGGTTATTTTTCCAACCCGGATACTCACGAAGAAGAAGGCGCTAAGTTAGCAGAAGAATTTCTCATCGAAGAAAATTTTCAAAGAGAAAAAATCAATAAAATAAAATCTTGTATACTAGCAACAACTGTTCCGCAACGACCAAAAAATTTATTAGAAGAAATTTTATGCGATGCCGATCTTCATCATTTAGGAAGCGATAATTTTTCAGCCCGCAATGAACTTTACAGAATTGAACTTGAAAAAGCTAAAGGAATTCGTTTTAACAATGCCGGATGGCTGCAGCATAACATAGATTTTTTTGCACAGCATAAATATTTTACGCATTACGCATTAGAAAATTTTGATAAGAAAAAATCAGAGAACTTACTTAACCTGCAAATAAATTGACATCCGTTACAAAAATGAAAAAACTTTATCTTGCGAGACATGCAAAATCAAGTTGGGATTACTCAGAGTTAACCGATTTCGAAAGACCACTAAATAAGCGAGGTAAAAAAGATGCGCCGCTTATGGGAAAAGTATTTAATGAGATTGGAATTATTCCCGATTTGATAATATCAAGTCCCGCCGTTCGTGCTTTTACAACTGCGCGTACAATTGCAGAATTGATTAATTACCCTGTTGAAAAAATTCAAACATCTGAAATAATATACGAAGTTGGTACAAAAGAATTTTTTGATTTTATCAAATCGACAAATGATAACGTAAACTCATTAATGGTATTCGGTCACAATCCTTCTCTTACTTTATTGAGCAATTATCTAAGTGATAAATACATTGATAACATTCCTACTTGTGGGATGACTGAAATTGAATTTAGTGTTGAACAATGGAAAAAGATAAAACCAGCAAGCGGTATTTTGAAATCATTTGAGTTTCCGAAAAAGCATAAGAATAAAAAATAGATTGGGAAAGTATCTAATCAGAAAACCATCCTAGTATCGAAATAGATATTTTGTTCATCCGTTCCGTAAGCATAAGTAATAGAAAACACAAAAATTCTGTTAACAGAACTAGCCCATATTCCCACACCAAAAGAAGGATGCCAATCATCCGAAATTTGATTTGCAGCAAAAACTCTTCCCGTCTCTGCAAATAAATGCATTCCCAAATCACCTTTTACCAAAATTTTATTTTTCAACAACTTCACACGTACTTCCGACTGCAACGAGATTGATGTATCGCCTGAAAATCTTTTTCTTGTATATGCTCTCACATTTTCTTCGCCGCCAATAAACATCGCGTGATAGAAAGGAAATTTTCCCCACACTTTTCCCCCGCTTGATCTTAACGCAAGTGTAGTTTCAAAGGGGAGTTTAAAAGGAATGTAATTTCTAAAATCAAATTCCGCACGTAAATAATTATCCCTCGTATCAAGCAGCTCATTAAAGTAGCTTCCGCTAATGTTAATATATCTGCCCGCTTTAGGATAAAACTCATGTTCACGTGAATCAAACAGAAATTTGAAATTTAATCCTGCATGCTGCAGATTACCAATTCCATAATTGTTATGCGGAAATGAATCGATCAATTCTTCATTTCTTAATTTAGAGTTGTTGAATTCATAGAAGAAACCCAAACTAAGACTAGTCTTTTCGTCGAAGTTGTAACGAATTTGTGGATTAATAAATACAAGTTTCTGCTCAAGCCAATAATATTTATCTCTGTATAAGTATCTATCAAATGTGTTTTCATTTCCGAAACCGAAGTAATTTGTGAAACTAAGTTCACTATTAACTATATCAATCACCAAATCAGTTGAACCTAGGACATCAATAAACTCACCGAAATACTCGAGCTTATAACTCTTTGGAAGAAATGCATAGATAAATCTTAATCTCTGCAAATATTCATAAGGTACTTTTCTAAAATTATAGCTGAATAAATCGAACATTCCGCCTATTATCACGCCGTCAGTAGTGCTGTAACCTGCTTCCGGAAGAAAACCCCAGCTATGTCCCCTGTCTTTTTGAGTCGGTTCATACTTTTCATTATTATTAATTGGGTTAGTCCATCTTTCAGTATTGATATTTGTTCCGGAGCCTTTTAGAAATATAGTTTCGTCATCACCGTCATAAAATTCTGTTTTCGTTTCTGCTTTCTTAAACGGTGTTATCGAAAGGAAATAACCATTCACTTTTGATTCATCAATAAACGTATCCTTACCTTCACCGCCGATAATTCTGATTAGAGGACTTGTGTCAACCTCGCCTTTTATAAAAGCATAATCATCACCATCAAGCAAATAAATTCTTATTTCATCTGTAATGCCATTATCAAATACTTTATTGAAGTAAGAATCTTCTGAAACAAAATCATCCTGATTGATTAATGGAAATATTTTGACTGATGTTTGTTCGTTATTCAATCTTTCTATGATTAGATAATCATTTTTATTGGTTCCATATACATCTGCGACACCATTAATTAAACGATAATAATCATCGCACAAATTGTTGAGTTCATTTCTTCTAGCCTTTATTTGAGATATTAATTTTTCTTTTGTTGATTCTAACTGTCCGGTTGGTATTTTATCGACAGCATTTTTTATAACGTCATCGGTCAAAGAATTTTGAATAAAGACCGCGATAGAATCCCATTTACTCTTAGAAAGTTCGGTCAAAAATATTCTGTCAATATTTCTCCCGGAATGGGTAAGATTTCCAATTGGCGGAAAATCTTCTTTAAAACTAGTTAGCTGCGGAAATACAAAAGTTGCTGCATAAGGTAAGAGTCCGTCAAATTTTGCAAAAGCTCTTTCACGGTCATTTACTTCCGGTCTCCAATAAAACCGGCTGCTTTTTTTGATTTTTGTCCATCGCAATTGGTCTATATTTCGGTACCAACTACCTACTAGCAAGTCCATCAAACGGATTTTCAGAAACTCTTCTGAATCAATTTTTATATTACTCTCATTTTCAATTGAATTAAAAAGCTCGGTTATTTCATTTATCTTTTCCATTTCATTAGAAGTCTCGTCATCTTGAAGACTAATTTCAATAATACCAGGTTGACCGGCAAACTCGCTTAGTGTTTCATCATCGGGCAAAAGAATCAATATTGGAGTTGATTGATTTATACCAACCGCATTAAATAATTCTGCGCAGATAATTTTTGCAAAAGGATTAGCCGAACTAACTTGATCTTGCAAGAGACCATCAACAAAAGTAAAATGAATAGCATCCGGCAATAACTCTGAAGGATTTTTATTAATAGGATGAAATTCCCAAAGTTGATCATTGTTGCCAATAAATTTTAGCGAACGTGTTTCTTGATTATCTTCAACTATGTGAGGTGTAAGCCCGCCATCAAATGAATGAATATCTAAAACCGGGATTGAGATTGGCGTAGTCCAAAGATCTCTCCATTGACTACCGAAAAGAAAATTGTGTAACCATCCTGCTTTAAATTCTTCACCTAAGATTATAGTTTTGTCGGCTTCACTTTCATCTTGAGCAAATGAATTTACCGAAAAGAATAATGTCAGTATTCCAAAAGTTAAATAGAAGAGTAAAGAATTGTTTTTTCTCATCAATCTAATTCTTATAGAATAGTACCAGATAATTAACTAAAAGGGAGATAAAAAATTGTTCCTATAAAAATCTTAACAATTACTTCACAAGTTTAGATACAGTTTTAAACTCATCTGTTCCACAAACATTCAACAGCTCAAAAAGAATCGATTCAGTTGTTGTAACTTCGGCACCGTTAGTTCTCATTCTATCGAGTGCAATATTGTAATCAGTATCATTCCTTGAAGATACCGCATCGGCAGCCAAATCAACTTGAAAATCATTAGCTAATAAATCCAAAACAGTCTGCTGAACACAAACATGTGATTCAATTCCGCAGATGATAATTTGTGAATATCCTTTTTGTTTGAATTCATCAAAAAGATCACCGGCACCGTGGCAGCTGAAACTCATTTTTTGTAATGCTGTACCTTCTAATTCTTCTTTTAAAGCTTTAGCAGTTTCGCCTAATCCTTTTGGATATTGTTCGGTATAATAAACCGGTACCGATAAAGTTTTACACCCTTTAATTAATTTCAAAGTGTTTGCAATAAGCGATTCGTTTCGCTGCATAACACCGAGTATTCTTTCTTGAATATCAATAACTAGTAAAGCGCTTTTTGTTCTGTCTAAAATTTTTGAATTTCGTTTCAATTCTTTAACTCCTTCATTCAATAAATTGGATCCATTCCGTATTTACCGCAAGCATACATCATTAGAATAGAAGTAACATCAATTAAAGCATGCTTCTCTTCATCAGTAGGAACAATTAGATCATAAATTTCAGCAATGAAATTCATGTTATCCAAAATATTATTCAATTCATTATAACTCGGCATACCGTGCCAATTGGCTACTTGTGTTATTAAGTTTTCTTTATTCCTTCTCAAAAATTCGGAAAAAGAAATTGCATTAATTGTAAGCTTGGTTCTCGGACGGGTAATACTTATCAAATCATTAAAGTATTGATCCCATTTTAATGAAAGAGAATTGTATTTTTTCGACATTAATTGTTTTGCGGTTGCGGGAGTAAATTGAGCACGTGTATATGTTTTAAAATTCGGGATAATTGCGTAAGCATCATAACTAATAACACCTGTATCACGATCTTTATAACGCCAATATCGTAGAAGCTGTTCGGAATTTTTTATAACAATAACTTTATCCTGTTCGCTGTCAACCACAACAAATTGTCCTCTTCCGTGATGAACAACAGTACACCAGTGTTCCCAATTTTTAACACAAAGCAAGCAGGGTCTTCCCTTTGTTAATTCGATATTAAGCATTTTTCTTGCATCATTCGGGTTGCTTGATTGGAGATACTTCATTCTCACATTAAATTTTTTTGCAGCTTTCTGCAGACCGATTTCATCTGTCCCAGCCCACCAAGTACTTCCCGAAATATGAGCTATTTGATTTTCATGCTTGAAAATTCCCAACATAACTAGGGCATATTTAAGAGCGAATGGTCCGCAGCGATAACTGTCTGGTTGTGGATAGAAACTCATAAAATTTTTTGATTTTCTCCTATTTCTACTAAGGTGCTAAAATAACAAAAGTTTTGTAAACCACTACAAATTTCTTTACTTTTTGAAGAATAAATGGAGAAAACTGTTGAAAGTTGCTGTTATTTATAATGAAGATTACGCAAACCTTGAAAGCGAGTATTCCACCGAACTTCACAAAAAATTAGACTTTGAGCCTTATTTTGAAATTCAAGAAAGCGACCCCAT
>CAYLVF010000017.1:0-15256 GCA_964387045.1 uncultured Melioribacter sp.
CTATTTAGATGAAAGTGAGGATTTATTATATGTTGGGACAAGCAATGGACTATCGTTACTAGATATTAATCAATTTGATAATTTCAATCCACAACCGCCAAATGTAATTATTGTTGAAGTAGAAGCGGGTGATTCAGTTTATACCAGATATGACAATTTAATTTTTTCACCCGAACAGCATGATGTTAAAATTGATTTTACTGCACTCAATTTTTCTTCACCGGGTAATATAAAATATAGATATAATTTCGATGGTGATTGGATAAATACTGATTTTAGTTTACTAAATTTTGTTTCACTAGGCAGCGGAACTTATACTCTTCAAATAATGGCAAAATCTCAAAATAGTGATTGGGGTCAGCCGACTTTTATAACTTTTAGGATACAACCACTATTTACAGAAACTCTTGGGTTTTATTTAGGCATATTCTTGTTAATTACTATTGTTGTTCTTTTTGTTGTTAATTGGCGGATGCAGACAAAAAACAAGAAAGTTGTTGAAGAGTTCGAACTTTCAGAAAGAATTAACGAGCTCAAACATCAAGCTCTCTCCGCGATGATGAACCCTCATTTTACATTTAACGCTCTTAACTCAGTGCAGTATCTAATAAATTCTGAAAGAAATGAAGAAGCAAATAATTATATAGCAATGATGGCTAAACTTATTCGAAAACATCTTGATGCTGCCGGAAGTGGATTCATTCTTTTATCCGAAGAAATAACTCGTCTTAAGCTTTATTTAAATCTCGAGAAATTGAGATTCCAGAACAAATTTTCTTATGAGATTATTAACGATACAAATATCGATGCATCTTCGTTAATGATACCCAACATGATCATTCAGCCTTTTGTAGAAAACTCACTCTGGCATGGAATACTCGATTCCGGAAATGAAGGATTACTTTCGGTTTCTTTCTCATTCGAGAATGTAGATATTGATTCGGTAATAAGCAGGTCACTAATTATTAAAATCACTGATAATGGTATCGGGATTAAAATCGCAAAGAAACAGAAAGAAGAAGGATCAAAAGAACAAGAAGATCACATATCGAAAGGAATACAAATAGTCGAAGAGCGCTTAAGATTACTAAGCACAAAAATGCACATCCCGCAACCGATTATGTTCGAAGATCTTAGCAGCCGCGATAACAATTCACAAGGTACGGAAGTTATTATTTCCCTCCCTCCAACTCTTTACAAAATTATTAACTAGTGTTGTGTCATATTTGTAATGTCATTTCGAATCCCCGACGTAGTTTGTCGGGGTGAGAAATCTTAACCCCGTACATATTGAGATTTCTCAGTCGTCCGTTAGCTAACGGACTCCTTCGAAATGACAATCTTAGGATTTACAACATTTCATTGTTGACACGATACTAGAGATAAAAAACCACCTTAAGACTTACCGATTAATTAGTAAAACATACCGTTAATTTATTAAAAGACGCCGTATCCTTATTTGCTATTGTAGCAGCACTACTATTGATATAGATTTGATCAAAAATCGGATATCACATCGTGAAATTTATTAAAGAATTGTTCAGTCTATTTTCAAAAATATTTTCAAATCATTCTTCGAAGAACTATAAACCCGCTCCTCTTTTAATTATTAAGAAGGAAAATTCATTTAACAATTCTAATGTAAAAGAATACAATTCAATTGAGGAAGCAATTGCTGATTTAGAAAGTGACCCAAATGTATCAAAAGAGAAAATAGAAAAACTAAAATCATCTCTGAAATCGTTAAAGAACAAAACTTCGATAACTATCAGGAATGGTGAAATAATATGATAAAGTACATAAGGCAAACAAATATAAAGAGAGGTAATAAATGAAAAAGACATTAACCTTAACAATACTATTACTTATTGTATTATTAAGTAATAATATATATTCACAATGGTCAGCGGACCCCACAGTTAATAATCCTATCTGCACACAAACTAGTACGCAGAATCAACCCACAATTACAAGTGATGGCAGTAGCGGAGCTATAATTGCCTGGCATGACAACCGGAATGGTGCTTTCAACTTAGATATTTATGCACAAAGAATAAACTCGACAGGCGAAATACTATGGACGGCAAATGGAATTGCTATTAATTCGTTCATAGAAGACCAAGATGGGGCAACAATTATAAGCGACGGAAGTGGTGGAGCTATCATTGCCTGGCGGGATGCACGTAATGGTGCTTTTAATAGAGATATTTATATACAAAGAATAAATTCAAGCGGTGCAGTTCAATGGACTGCCGATGGAGTTGCTGTTTGCACACAAGGAAATAACCAATTTAATCCCAAAATAACAAGTGATGGCAGTAGTGGAGCTATTATTACATGGTATGATGCTCGAAACGGCAATGATGACATTTACGCGCAGAGTGTAAATTCAAGTGGAGTAGTTCAATGGACTACGGATGGAGTTGCTGTTTGCACACAAGGTAGTACTCAACAGAATGCCACAATAACAAGCGATGGCAGTGATGGTGCTATCATTAGTTGGCAAGATAGCCGAAGTGGTAATCTTGACATTTACGCACAGAAAATAAATTCAAGCGGCACTGCTCAATGGACTGCAGATGGAGTTGCAGTTTGCACACAAGGAAGTACTCAACAATATCCCACAATAACAAGTGATGGCAGCAGCGGAGCTATCATCACTTGGGAAGATAACCGAAGTGGTAATGAGGATGTTTACGCACAGAGAATAAATTCAAGCGGTACAACTCAATGGACTGCTAATGGAATCGCTGTAATCACAAACAGTAGCCGTCAAAGGCGCCCTTCAATAATAAGTGATGGTAGTGGTGGAGCCATTTTAACATGGCACGATAACCGTAATACTAATTCAGATATTTATGCACAAAAAATTAACTCAAGCGGTGTGCCACAATGGGAAGCAGATGGAGTTGTCGTTAGTACAAACTCAGCCAACCAATATGATCCCACAATAGTAGGTGATGGGAGCAGTGGAGCTATTATTACATGGGTTGATGATCGAAACGGTAATTTTGATATTTACGCTTCAAAATTATCTCCGGATGGGGCATTGCCTGTAGAACTAACTTCATTTACTGCCAATTTACTTGGAAATATAGTAGAACTAAACTGGACCACAGCAACCGAAGTAAATAATTACGGTTTTGAAGTGCAAAGGCAGAAGTCAGAAGACAGAAGTCAGAATTCAGAATGGGAAACGATTGGATTTGTGTTAGGGCACGGCACAACAAACTCACCGAAGACTTATTCATTTACCGATCCTCTTAATCTTGATCTTAATCCTAATCTTAATCGCATTGATTACAGACTAAAACAAATTGATAATGACGGAACATTTGCATATTCAAAAATAGTTACTGTTGATTTAACAACAATTACTGATGTTAATGACAATCGTATAGTCCATGAATTTGCACTCAATCAAAATTATCCTAACCCATTTAATCCTGCAACAACAATAAGATTCTCAGTCGCATCTGCCAGCAGAGTAAATATTACAGTTTCTAATGTCTTAGGTCAGCAAGTTATGGAACTTGTAAATGATATTCGTTCGGCGGGAAATCATGAGATTACATTCAATGCAAATAATTTGGCAACCGGAGTTTATCTATATAAAATTAACGCAATTAGCATTGATGGAAAAACAAATTTTACAAATACGCGTAAAATGATTTTGATGAAATAAAGAGCCAATCTTCGATAATATTCGGGATTGGTGAATTAATAATAACAATATAACCGAGGTTAAAATGAAAAAGCTATATAATGTGTTAGTGATACTCGCTGCGATGTTTACTGTCACAAACATATATGCACAAGGGGCTTATGTAACATGGCCGCTTTCAAGCACAACAAATATTAATCCAAGCACGCCGGTGGGAAATATTCAAGCTTCTGCTGAAGTAATAGGAGCCGGCTCACCTGCAATGGCAGTATTGCTGCCGTACACAAGCGATGGTCAAAGACTATATGTTCCAAACACAGGATGGCCAGCAGGTCCAGTTGATTATAATCGTTATATTCAATTTGATGCGGCTCCAACTACCGGGAATAGCTTTTCGGTTCAGTATGTTTCATTCAATTACAGAGATAACCCACTTTCAACTGACTTTAACATCATAAACTCAGAAGTGCGGTATTCGCTTGATGGTTGGAATACCAGTACTTTATTGAGTACAACTCCACTAAATTACTTAAATACTGCAACACAAACATTCTCACACAGCATGAATGTTTTCGTTACCAACGGGCAAACTTTTTCGCTTAGAATTTTCCCATATTCTCCAAACGGAGGTATTACGATAACTCCCTCATTTGCTATTCACAATACTGTTCTAATTGAAGGAACAACTACTGAAAGCTCTAATTCCATTTGTACTGACTTTGAGAATGGTGATACTGGCGGATGGACAACAAACAATGCTTTAGGATCTATTATTCAAGAAGGAGATAATCACTATTTCCAAACAACCGATCAGTCCGGAGCCTCTTCATTCTTTAATGAAAGCGAACCTTTAACAGGTGATTGGGCAGCCTTCCTCGATGGAGGTTGTGGAACTTTATGCTGGGATGTTAATTATTTGTTTGCCGGAAACGGGAATGACGGTTCATCTCAACCGATAACATTTACGCCCTCAATCGGAATTGCCGGGAACGGTTTCTCTGCAACTTTCGTAACAAATGATCTTATTACTGCCGGAGATGGCTGGCATTCGTATTGTGCTCCTCTTGCATTACTTAATCCTGGTGAATCATTACCAGCAAATTCCGAAGGTCATTGGGTGATGGTAATTGGAACAGACAATGATTGGAACTCGATGTTAAGTAATATAACTAAACTGGCATTTGGAATTGACCCAACCAGCTACCAAGCTGAAAGATTTGGTTTTGATAATATTTGCTTAACAAATACCGGTGATTGCGGCTCGTCATCATGTACGGACTTTGAGAATGGTGATACCGGCGGATGGACAACAAATAATGCTTTAGGATCTATTATTCAAGAAGGAGATAATCACTATTTCCAAACAACCGATCAGTCTGGAGCCTCATCATTCTATAATGAAAGCGAACCTTTAATAGGTGATTGGGCAGCTTTCTTAGACGGTGGTTGTGGAACATTATGTTGGGACGTTAATTATTTGTTTGCCGGAAACGGGAACGACGGATCTTCTCAGCCGATAACTGTAACACCATATATTAGAATTTACGGTAACGGTTTTTCAGCTTACTTCTTAACAAATGATCTAATTACAGCCGGAGATGGCTGGCATTCGTATTGTGCTCCACTTGCGTTACTTAATCCTGGTGAATCGCTGCCCGCAAATTCTGAAGGTCATTGGGTTATAGACACAGGCACTGACAATGATTGGAATTCGATGTTAAGTAATATAACTAAACTGGCTTTTGGAATTGACCCTACAAGTTATCAAGCCGAAAGATTTGGATTTGACAACATTTGTTTAACTAATACCGGTGAATGCGGCTCGTCATCCGAGCTTTGTGATTTATTAGGCACCGAGGCAATTAAAACTTCCACCGATGATTGCAACTGGAGCTTAAATCTTCTTCAACCAGCTGATCTTACCGGGATAACATCAATACAAATTTTATGCTTATTACCAAATCAATTTACATCAGGTACCGGTCTTGGAACGAATTATCAAGATTGGTTTATCTCTGGATCAAACACGTTTACACCTCCAAATGGTATTGTGCCTGGTGGAAATCTTATTGATTTCTTTAATATGTCACTAAGCTATGTAACTTCACCACAGGTAATAATAGTGAATTGGTTAAATGAATCAGGAGAAGTAGTTTGTGCAAAAACTCTAGAATTAGATTGTGAAATTTCATGCACAACTATTCTAAGCGATACCTTAACTTGCAATGGAAGTGATTATACTTATTCCTATTCATTTACTAATAACGCAGATTATGGAATATCTTAGCTAAGTTTAATAGTCCCGACGGATGCTGCTGGTGCTATGAAACAATTACTCTTATAATGCCATCTTGTATTACTGTTTGTGATTCATTAAGTGTTGAAGCACAAGGTAATCCTGATGATTGCTGTTATTCTATTTCATTGACAAATAATAGCAGTATGGAATTTTCACATGTTGAATTCGAATTGGTTTCAGGCGGTATGTTCAGTACTTTTTCAACTTCGGCAACGGGCTGGGGATTTACAAACGCTTGGCCTAATAATCTTATCAAGCTGAGAAAATTTCCGCCTTTCACTCAAACAATCGGACAAGGTACATTTTCTGATGTTCTTGATATGTGTATCAGAGATTACACATCACCAAACCAAGTTGTTGCCGTAAGATGGATGAAGAATGGAGAAATTGTTTGCACCGATACATTAATGTTCGAATGTACTTCACTTGACCTGCCGATCGACAGTTGTTCGCAGGCAAATAATGGAACATTAATATGCTTACCTAACGGTACATTTTTATACAAGTTCCGTGTTCAAAATAATTCAAGTATCATGTCAACAGGATATGGAATTTATCCAACAACACCCGGCGTAACATTTTCTAAAACTCTTTTTGAGAATATAAGTATTATGCCGGGACAAGTCTCACCATTAGATAGCATTATCATTTCAGGTATTGGTGGTGGAGAAGAACTTTGTTTCCAAACTGCTATTTTCAATACAGTCGTACCCGGAGAAAGTGTATTTAATTTCTGCTGCCATAGCGATATATTCTGTATTACTACGCCGGACTGCGGAGAACCTACAGGTTGTGTTGATCCTCCTTCAGGTATGGTTGCATGGTGGACTCTTGATGAAATATCCGGTACATCATCTCTTGATTTAGCTAGTTTTGATAATATGGGTACTCATATGAATAGCCCTGTACCCGTCGCTGCAAAAGTATTAGGCGGTTTACAATTCAGCGGTAAAAACTTTGTGGATGTACCGCATCAATCAGAACTTAACTTCGGTACTGGTGATTTTTCTTTTGATGCATGGATACAAACAAGTAACGATGTTGGATTTCAATATCTTGTTGATAAACGAGTTAAAGTGACAACCGGTATTTTTGGATATCTATTCTATCTTACTGATGGAAATCTAAGTTTAAGAATGGAAGATGGGACAGCTACAAATTATGTCTCACCGGCTTTTGTGGCGGACGGTATGTTTCATCATATAGCCATAACGGTTTCTAGAGCTGATAAAAGTGGTATAAAGTTCTATCTCGATGGAGTAGAAATTCATTCTGATGATCCGACACCACACCAAGGTTCACTAGATAATAGAGGTATTTTAAGAATCGGTGCTCAATCATTTGTTGAGAATTATCCCTTCCGTGGAATTCTGGATGAGATAGAATTATTCAATCGGGCAATTACTAAGGATGAAGTTAATTCAATATATGAAGCAGGAAGTAATGGGAAATGTAAACAGACAACCGATGTTAACGATGAAGAACAAATCCCTAAGAAGATTGAATTAATGCAGTCTTACCCAAATCCGTTTAATCCATCAACTACAATTAGGTATAATTTATCGAAAGCGGGTTTTGTAAAGCTTATCGTCTATGATATTTTAGGAAGAGAAGTTAAAGTACTTGTAAATGAAGGACAAAATCCCGGTCAACACAGCATTATTTTTGATGCTCAAAACTTAGCAAGCGGAATTTATATATACACTCTTAGAACCGGAGATTTTAACCAAAGTAAAAAAATGATACTTATGAAATAGTATCATGCAATAATAAGTCTCTTTAAAAAAAGAGCGACCTAACATTGAGGTCGCTCTTTTTATAACAATTGGAAAACCTTATGATAGTGGTGTAAGATTACCCATTGAAAATCTTACCACAAAAATAGATGAGCAAAAAGTTATTCTTGAATGGAATTAACCGGCAGTAAAAACAGAGCTTACATTTGTGATTTACAAAAGAGATTCAATAATTACAGCAGCAAATAAGAATTTTTGCGTTAATGTTTGCAAGTGCCAGTAAAGCTTGAAAAATATTTTCGAATCAGTTCAATAAACAGACGGATAATAAATGAAAAATAGCGTGATAACTTCTTCTCTTCTTTTATTTAGTTGCATTCTCTTTAGTCAAAATTTAAGCTGGAAGGATAAAGCATCCTCTATACCAATTCCAATTAAATGGGTTAACAATTTATCGGGTGATTTTTCATTTGCAAATAATTGGAGTTACCCTGAAGGCATTTATAAAAATGAATTCGGACAAATAAGCTGCGACGGACTTTGTCCGGATGAAATTGAAGTTATGAAAGATAGTACAGGGCGAATTTATGAAGACTCATTACATGCATTCTATGAATTTATTGACACCACTCACCAAATGCATTCTATTCAATGTGAAGCCTGGTGTTATGAATGGGCAGGCACAGATTTTATAGAAGTGTTTCGAAAAAATGAAAACAGTGTTAGCTGTTTTACAATGACCGGCATTAATACTCACTGCAGTTTGAATATTGAAATAATAGGGGACACATGTTATGTAGTTATTAATCTAAAAAGTATTGACCAAGGCTGGGATGCCATTTTTTACTGCACCAGCGGATATATTACTATTAGTAAAAAGTATTGGACAGAAGGGATTATAAAAGCTGAGTTCAGTTTTAATTTTGAACACATTGAAAATCCTAAAAAGCCTATTTATTGGAAAGGTAAAATTTATGCAAAAATTAAAACTACATGAAAAACCTGATAAAGCAGTTAGAAGAATTAGAGCCATTTCTATAATGATGTTGTTATTAGTTTTATTTGGCTGTAAAGGAAAGGAAACGGAGATAAATAAAACTCAAAATTATTATGACGCAGATTCAATAAATTCCGATTACTTGCTTAGCTTTTCTGTCGATAACGATTCTTCAGGCGGAACTTCTTATGGTTATAGAAATTTACAAGGAGAGGTTATTATTCCATTAGGGAAATACCAGCAATGTTTTACAGATACTTTTAAGAATTTTGCATTTGTTTATGATGATAAGTTAACCAATTCAAAAGTTATAGCCATAGACAGAAATGAAAAAAAATTATTTGATGCTTACATGTTCGATAATGGTCCCGATTGGCTGGAAGAAGGTTTGTTTAGAATTATACGAAACGGGAAAATAGGTTACGCCGACGAAAACGGATTTATAGTGATAGAACCAATATTTGAATGTGCTGATCAATTTGAAAATGGAACGGCGAGAGTGGCTTTGAATTGTAACTTAGTTAAATCTGAAAATGACCCGGAACATACTTCAATGGAAAGCGATTCTTGGTTTTTCATTGATAAAAGGGGAAATAAAATCAAATGAATGCGCTCAATAAAGAAAAGGGAACATCAAGTAAATTGTATAAAGTGAACGGATTTGAGTGAGCGGAATGAAAATAGCTGGATGAAAAGATATCTTACCGAGCTATTTTTGTTTTTTTTCTCTATAGGCGCTGCATATTTCATTGGTTGGAATAACACAGATTTACTATGGAGTTTTTGGATCACAAGCCTTGTAATCGGTTACGTAAGTATTTTTCGCACCAGTGTTGCACCTCTTAGGCTTTTATCCAAATTCAGGCTAACCACGGAAAACATCAAAAAGTTTCGTGAGATGCCGACTGCTAAAAAGCTGCAAACCATGATCTTTGTTGTAATTTTTGTTCCCCTGATTTTATTTATACTCGTATTCTTAAGTTTACACTTCCTTATATTCCATTTATTCCTTGCTTATTTTTTACAAATTATTTTTCCTCATCCGGCACTAATCGAAATATTTGCTAAACCTGATAGCGGACAATTCTATACTTCTTTTTTGGTCATCAAAACACTCTTGACTTCTTATTGGATAATTGTTTTTGAAAAATTCATTTTTGATTACAAAACCAACCGGGAAAGCAGCGGCAATCAAACAACTCATCCGCAAAACTCTTTTGTTAATGAGGCTTTTTCTTATGAAGGAATTAAACGTCCGTATGTACAAGTCGCAAGAATTCATATCACAATATTTTTATTGTTCGCGCTAAATGCAGTTGAAACAAACCAATACCTGATCTATGTTGTGATTTTTAGTTTGTTCTTCTTTCCAACCTCAATCTTAAGGAAAGTGAAATCTTGAAATACTTGTCCTGAATTTTTCATTAGAAAATTTTGTAGTAATCAAGTAGTGTAAAAATCACTGTTTATGATATTGTTTGCGGAGAAGATAAAGTACATGTTAATGAAGATCAAAATCCCGGTCAACATGACATTACTGTCAATGCTAATAACTTGGCAAGTGGTATATATATTTATACTTTAAGAACCGGAGATTTTAACCAAAGTAAAAAAATGATACTTATGAAATAGTATCATGCGATAATAAGTCTCTTTAAAAAAAGAGCGACCTAACATTGAGGTCGCTCTTTTTTATTAAAACATAAAAAAAACTAAAATCCTAATCGCTCCATATCGGTAACAAGACTTTTTACTGCATTTACGGAATTATCTAAAGCTGCTTGTTCGTCTTTGTCTAAACTTAATTCAACAATTCTCTCTATACCTTTACTGCTTAGAACAGCCGGAACACCAACATAATATCCTTCAATACCGAATTCACCGGAAAGATAAGCGCATGTTGGCAGTAATCTTTTTTGATCTTTTAGAATTGATTCTGTCATTGCGATTGCAGATGAAGCCGGGGAATAAAATGCCGAACCGGTTTTTAATAATTTAACAACTTCTCCGCCTGCCATTTTTGTTCTTTCAACCATCGCATTCATTACTTCTTTGGCTTTTGCTTTGTCGTTATACTTTCTTTCTAGCATTTCCATTACCGGTACGCCGTTAACATTTGCGTAACGAATTAATGGTACCATTGTATCACCATGACCGCCAAGTACCATTGCGTTTACATCTTTTACTGAAAGGTCTAATTCCCACGCTATAAATGTTGCAAAGCGAGAAGAATCGAGAACTCCTGCTTGTCCCATAACTTTTTGATATGGAAAGCCGGAAACTTTTTGGAACAATGTAACCATTGCATCCAATGGATTAGAAATCATTATTTTAGCATTAACAGAAAGAAGATCATCTCTGCTCATACCGGGTTTACGGGGTAACCCTGCAGTAACTATTACTAAATCGGAACCTTCGATATCTTTATACTCATTTGTTCCTTTAAGGGTAACATCAAACCCGTCAACTCTTGATGCTTCGGCTATATCAAGAGTTTTACCTTGCGGCATATCTTCAACTACATCAAACATAACTACATCACCTAATTCTTTCTGAGCAATTAATTGTGCTAAGACTCCGCCGATTTGTCCACCACCGATTAAAGCAATTTTTGTTCTTGCCATTTCAACTCCTTGTAAATGTGATTGAACTATGGTTTAAAATATATGAAGAATAGTCTCAATTTTCAGTAAGACGGCTATAAAGCGTGCAAATATTTACCTGTATATAACAGTTAATTGAGATTTATAATAAGTATTATCTCGGTTCCATTGGGAGTGAAATTAAATTTAAGATCATCTAGAAGTGAGCGCATGATATGAACACCCCGACCACTTTCTTTCAGAATATTTTCCGGTTGAGTGGGATCAGGTACGGTATTGGGATCGAATCCGGTCCCTTCATCTTTAAGTGAAACGATCATTTTCTCATCTTCGACTTTAATATTGATACTAACTTTCTTGGATTTATCGTTTTTATTACCATGTTTAATCGAATTTGAAATTGCTTCGGCAACCGCGAGCGCAATATTGTTGTACTTGTCTTTATTTAATCCGACTTCAGCCGCAATGTCAAGTACAAATTGTTCAACTTCAGGCATTAAATCAGGATCACTCGCAATTTCTTTTGTGTAAACAATACTCAAATAATCTCCGGTATTACTCTTATTGACTTTTCAATTTCGGTAAAAATATCAAATTGTTACTACCTAAATCAAGGGCAGTGATATTTATTTATAACAGCCAATCAACTTGTATATTAAGATTCGCTTGTTCGTTTGTAAATGGTCTGTCGGTGATAATAAATTCGTAATAGCCGTAAACCTTCAATCGTAGTTTATCATTCATTATAATTCGTATATCTGTCAATGGACCAATACTCCTATAATTTGTCGCCAGTACTTTTTCGTTATTGTTATCATAGTTATAAGTAGATAGTTCAAAATATCTCAGCCCGATTCCGATTTGAAACTGGTTGATAACATAAAATAATTTTGGTTCTGCATAAATTTCACTCAAAAATCTAACCGGCTGATTACTGAAACTACTCCATCTGAAGTCGCCTTGTTCAGAAAGTTTTAAGTAACCTTGAATTTCGGATTTTATTTTTTGCGAAAATGTAATAACCGTAGAATCACGAAAAGCCAATTGTCGGAATGAAAAACTTTTAAAATTAGGGTTAAGTTCCTCGAAATCATAAACCGTATAGTTTGCAGAAACTTCGGCACTATTGGAAGATATAATATTTTTATTTTTAAATGTACCGCCCGAAGAAAATTTGATAAATCGTTTAACGTTATTATTTGAGCTCCTCTCGGCAAAAATGTAAATTATTTTATTGAAGCTCCCTTCAACATTCAGGAAGAAATCAAAAAAGTAATTGATGTTTCGCATATACCTTAACCGTGCGGTAGTTAGGAGTTCGTCTCTGTCATCAAAATTTAGATCACTAGGAGTATCATAAACCAACTTCCGGTGAAAGAGACTAAGAGTAATTTGATCTCTTGCAGATAATAAATAATTAGATTGGAAAGACAATGTAATAAGTTTAGCGGAATTATTTTTTTGTGATTCTGTTTTTTCACGTTCATTAAAAAATATTGGATTAGCTCCGGGAATAGGTTTGGGAGAATGTTTTTCTTCTTTTTCGGAATATGCGATTCGGAATGATCCTTCAAAATCAGTTATGCTGTAAGTGGCTATTGAAGAAAAGTCGATTTTGAATTCTTCAATTTTTGTGTCAAACGAAGATTGAGTTACTCTTTCAACAAAAATGTAGCGGGTATTACGATCGATGTTACGCCAATATAATCTCCCGCTAATATCCAATGAAAAATTATTTTGAGGTGTAAAATAATAGAGTCTGTTTTGTAGATGGTATTGGTCTTCCGTTCTGCTTTGTATATTATTTGTTATGTTAAATACACTTGATGTTACAGAGTCGCTTTCAAAATAAAAATCTCTTCGTTGTTCTGCATAATTAATTGAAAAATTGTTTGAAATATTAGCTTCAATGTTGGAAAACAAATCAAACTTGAGATTACGCATAGTGTTCTTACGTGGAGAAATATCTTCATTTTGAAATTTCGCACTTCCGGTTAGTACGAAGTCTTCAAACCTCAATTCACTTAAAAATGCTTCCGAACCATATATGGTCCCTTTATCGAGAACATCAACTTGTTGATTTTGAGAAATTCCCCCGTAGGGAACTAATTGTAATTCCGGTATGGGAGAAATGTTTGCAAAAACTTCACCATGCAATACAGAGGTTTTATTTATGCTAAGTCTTCTATCATCTGAAAAAGTGTTGTTGTTTAGCAAAACACCGATAGTTAGGAAATTGCTGAAAGAGTATTCATTCGAGAAAGTAAAATAGTTTTCGTCTTTTATGCTATTGGGTGTTGCTTTTATAACTGTCGATCGAAAATTTTCGCTAACGAAGAAAGAATAATTTCCTAAAGATCGTGAAAAATTCAGTCTGGAATTTAGAGAGTATGTATTCAATCTCTTATCAAATAGACTAGTTAATGATGATGGTTTATCAGTACTTGCAATTATTGTAAGTGAGTCAGCGGATTGAGCGAACGCTGATTGCATAAAAAAAATAAAAATCAGTATTTGATATAACTTTTTCAGACTAACCGCCCGGTACGATTGTAAATTTATACAGTTCGGAAAATGAATTTGGAATATTGTTGCTTTTCGTGTATGTGTAAACCCTCCAATAATAATCAGCATATGGTTCAAAGGTAACATTTCTTAAGGATACAGATATAATATTATTTGAAAGATTGCTTGAAAAATTTAACTCGACTTTAGTCCCGTAAATTTCATTTGATTGTAATACTAATTTATAATCAGCCGGAAGAGAACAGGTTTCTATTTTAAATTCAGCGAAATAATTTACTTCGGCATTGTTTTGTGGCGAAATTAATTTTGGTGTATCTAATAAAATATCATTTACTTCGGTTGACGGCTGGCTCTTAAATCCACCTTTATCAACGGAAATAATCTTGTAGTAATATTTTTTTAACAACTCAAGATCTGCTTTATCGGTATAAGAGAACTTTTCACTAATTCCAACTAGTGAAAAAGAATCCGGTGTAAATAATGAATTTTCCGATCGGTGAACTTCATAGTAGGCAACGTCAGAACTGAATGATGGGCTAAAAGTAATTTTAAAGGTAAGAGAATCATCCCAATTACGAGCATTTATATTAATATAATAGGGCGGAAGCGGAACAAAAATATTTTTTGGAGTTGCAAAAACCGAATCCGACATTACACTTTCATTACCGAAGTGATCAACCGCCGAGATTTTATAATAGTAAGTTGAATCATACTCAAGTCCGTAGTCTATATAATATATGGCACTAGTTGAATCAATAAGTGAATACAAATTATTCGGATTTATTGTTCTAAAAATTTTATAGAAAGCAATATCCTTTTCCAAATTATGATTCCACTCGATGCCTATTTCTCCGTCATGCGCTCCAAAGATACGTAACCCTAGCGGTTTAGCCGGTGGAATACCGTCATCTACAATTTCTAAAGGTGTATCACGATCACAACTAACAAGAGAAAGAAGAACGATTGCAAATAAAAACTTAGTAGTTGAAGACATCACCTTTTTTCGGAATTGTAACATCGTTAAACCCTAGTTCAATTAATTTATCTCTCAATACAGATTGATGTTCGCTTTCACCGTGAACTAAAAATAAATTTTGAATCCTGCTTTTATCGAACTGATCGCAATAATTTAATAATTCTTTTTGATCGGCATGTGCACTAAAGAAATCCAGAACAATTACCTCTGCATTTAGTTTATAAACATCCCCGAATATTTTTACTTCCGGTTCTCGCTCGGTTATTCTTCTTCCAAGAGTATGTTGAGCTGAGTATCCAACAATCAAAACAATATTTTTCGGGTCTTCGATATTATTAAGCAAGTGATGCTGAATTCTTCCAGCTTCACACATTCCACTGCTGGAAATAATTATTGCCGGTTCTTTAAGTTCATTAAGTTTTTTTGATTCTTCTGTTTCTGTTATGTATTTAAGT
>CAYLVF010000017.1:15266-16205 GCA_964387045.1 uncultured Melioribacter sp.
GCATTCGGGATGCATTCTAAAAACTTCGGTTGCGTTTACAGATAAAGGGCTGTCTACATATACCGGTATTCTTTTTACTTTGCCGCTCTCAAAAACATTATGAAGTGCATAGACTAATTCTTGTGTTCTGCCCACACTAAAAGCAGGAATGATAATTTTACCGTTTCTCTCAAGTGCTTTGTGGATAACTTCAATTAGTCGCTTCTCGGCATTAACCGGGTCGTCATGAAATTTATTGCCGTATGTGCTTTCACATATAAGCAAGTCAACGGGAGGGATTTTTTCGGGGTCTTTTAATATCGGAAGATTAGGTCTGCCGAGATCACCGGTAAATCCCAAATTAATTCTTTTGCCGTTCTCATTTATTTCGATATGAGTTACTGCAGAACCCAAAATATGCCCGGCATCAACAAATGAAAAGGAAATATTATTATCAACTCTGAAGGTGTGGTAGTAATTTAATCCGATAAATCTTTTAAGTGTTTCGCTTGCATCATCTTGTGTATAAAGTGGTTCAAATAAATTTTTACCTTGCTTGGCTCTTTTTTTATTCACAAACTCAACATCTTTTTCCTGAATATGAGCGCTATCAATCAGTAATATTCGGCAAAGGTCTCTCGTGGCAAACGTCGAATAGATTTCGCCATTGAAACCTTTTTTAACTAATGACGGTAGATTACCGGAGTGATCGATATGAGCATGAGATAGAATTACAAAATCAATTTCTTGCGGATCGAACTCGGTAAAATTTTTATTTATTTCATAAGCTAATTTTCTTTTACCTTGATAAAGACCGCAGTCAAGTAAAAATTTTTTTCCGGCGGCTTCTATCAAATGCATAGACCCGGTTACTGTTTCTGCCGCACCAATAAACTTAATTTGCATAAAATTACTTCTAACTTGTTGAGAATTGATTTAAATGTGGAATTAATTTACTAA
>CAYLVF010000018.1:0-13527 GCA_964387045.1 uncultured Melioribacter sp.
CACTAACCATTTCAAGAGTATTCATTGCTGTATAATTATAAGAAGAATTAAACTGCACGACAATCCTCCGGAGGGATGAAAAAAGAACTAGATCTTTCAGGTGAGAGAGTAATCCCCAAATTAAAGGAAAGCAACAAAGTTACTCTCCTTTAAAAGAAAGTTTATTTAAGAAGAGTTAACTTTTTAATGCTGATATTGATACCCGCTTCTAACTTGTAAAAATAAATTCCACTTGCAAGATTACTTCCGTTCAATTCAACCTCATAATTACCCGGAGCTTTTGTTTCGTTTACAAGTGTTTTAATTTCGCTGCCGAGAATATCATAAATTTTTAATCCCACTTTATTCTCTTCAGCAATAGAATATTTTATTGTTGTAATTGGATTAAACGGATTCGGATAATTCTGTTCTAATGAAAATTCATAATTAATTTCATCTTCAACCAAAGTTATATTTGTCAAATCAACTGTAACTATTTTTGAGTAAGAAATTGTTCCGTCGTTGTCTATTTGTTTTAAACGATAACTTACATGAGTAAGATTAGGATTATTATTAAGAGTAAAATCGTCTACAAATGAATAATCCTTCGGTGAGTTTGTTGTCCCGTGTCCTTGAACAAATCCAATATTTTCCCATTCTGCATCTTGATACTCGATACTCGATACTTGATACTGTCTTTCGACTTCGAATCCATAGTTATTTACTTCTGTTGCAGTTTGCCAATTTAATAGAATTACCCCATTATTTATTTCTGCTGTGAAAGAAGTCAATTCTACCGGTAATACATCCGAATTTAAAGTAACCGCACCGCCATTAGCCAGCATTTTTCCATTTACCGATGTAGCACCAGAATTCAGAGTAATTGAAGTAACGGCAAGTATAATTCCATTAAAAGTTGTCCCGCTTAAACTTGTCCCTGAACTGCCAACATACCAAAATACATTTGACCACACCGCGCCACCTACTAAATCCACTGTTCCGCCGTTAATAGTAAGACTTGATGCAGCTCTTATAATAAATACGTCTTCTGCAGATCCGTTTAGTGTTAGAGTCGTTTCAGACGAAAGTGAAAGAGCGCCCCCATCATAAACTCCACGAGTTAAGGTTTGCCCATCAAGTACATCCGGTATTGTCAGATTACTAGTTCTGCTGCTAACATTAGACAAAGCTGCTGCTAAATCAGTTTGTGCTTGTAATGTGTGCGGGTCGCCAACACCCCAATTCGTTCCGCTTGCTACTATTGTTCCGTCAATTGATCCTGTTACTGTTCCAACATCTCCGTTAACATTGGCTGAACCGGTTATTCCTGTTGAAGCTAATGCTCCATAAGTATCTGCAGTTAAAAGCGGCACTGGTTCAGGATTTGCGTATTGAGAAAATACTTCGGTATGAAGTATAATTGTAAGAAGCAATATCACAAATATGAAACTAGCGATAGAGCTTTTTAATTTTTTCATATAATTAGCATAAATTTTCATAATAATTTCCTCATAATTTTTTTTACTTGCGAACTGATTTAATAAACTAAAAAATTCGTGTGAAAACAATCGGGCAAATGGATGAAAAAAGAACTACATCTTTTCAACGATTTTAATCAGAGAGAAATTTATTGTAGCAGAAATTCAGAAAATACTATTTATGGGATTTTGCACTTTTTGACGAAACATCAATGAATTTTTCCGATCCGAGAAGAATAGCGACCCATCGTGTTTTTTCGTTTCCTTCAAAAGCGAATTTGGCTGTTATTGTAAGAGGGATACAAAGAATTGCGCCAACCAAACCAAGTAAACTTCCCCAAAAAATTAATGAGATAAAGATTACTAAGGTAGAGAGACCAAGCTTTCTTCCCATTAGTCTAGGTTCAATTACATTACCGATTATGAAGTTAACTAAAATATATCCTGCCAAAACTAATATCGCGCTGCCAAACCCGAGCTGAATAAGAGAAAGAATAGTAGCAGGAATAGCGGCAATTATGGAACCGAGGTTGGGAATATAATTAAGCAAAAAAGCAAGAAAACCCCATAGAAGGGGATAATCAACTCCCAAAATAAAAAGCCAAAAACCTATTAAAACTCCGGTGATAAGACTGAGTATGGTTTTCATAATCATATAACGTTTCATGTCGTTTGCAAACAATGTAAACTGAGGGAATGCCTGTTCCGGATCACCAAGTATCGCACGGAGTTTTACCGGGAAGTTTGATACTTCAAGTAATATAAATGTTACGGTTAGCAAAATAAGAACAACGTCTGAGAGAACGGAGCCTAATCCCGCTAATAAAGCAGCCGTGAGAATCATAATTGATTCGGGATTTATATACTCCAGGAAAAATTTTTCGTTAACTGCTATTCCATTTGCAGTTAAAAAATAACTAAGCGATTTAACTTGCTCTTTAAGTTGTTCTTGTAATAATGGGAGATCTTGGGTAAAACCACTAAATGATGTACCGATTTGAGCGCCAATCAAAATCAAAATAATTACCATACACGACATAACAATAAAAACCGCTAAACCGGACGGAATTTTCTTTGACTTTAGCCATAGTAAAGGGGGTGTCCCAAGTAATGCAAGGAATACCGATATGAGTATTAATACAACAACGGATTGGGCGAGATATATCCCGGCAATAATAATTACCAGTGCGGCGGCAAATACAATATATTTTGTTCCGCTTCCGGAATCGGTTAGTTTATTCATCTAATTCATGCTTTAAAATTATTACAGTACACGCTTTTGCTGCAAAAGACTTACAGCGGATATAAATAATGCTATTGCTAAAAGAACATGAATTAATCCACCGAATGTGTAAGAAGTTATTAAACCGAGTATCCACAATCCTATTAATATTATTGCGCTATTTGGTATCATCTTTCTCTTACTCTTATATCAATGATGAATTTTTAAGTAAAGCTTATTAACCGAAGAAAGGCATCTCATATAATGTTTTTACAAGCATTAACTTTTTAAAAGAGATTCTCAATGGTATGCCTTTGCATTCAGAGTCTGTTGCCTAACTAATAAACTGTCATTCCGAACGAACTGCTTTGGAGTGAGTGAGGAATCTCATTCTTATTTTGCTGATATTCTCAGTTTATCTAAGGTGAGATTCTTCATCCGTCAGCTGACGGATTCAGAATGACAGTTATGTAACATACTCTTCAACCCAATAAAAACACCGGGATTCGGTCTAACAAATTTTGAATTATTTATAAAATTTAATTTTCTGTGACAGCACCCAGTGAATTAACCAGCCCGGCGTCCTTTTACAAAATTAAATATTACGAGAATTAATGCTATCACCAAAAGAACATGCACTACACCTCCCATGGTGTATGAAGTCAATAGACCAAGCAACCATAAGATTACTAAAACAACTACGATAGTATATAACATGACTAACTCCTTTTTTTATATTGGAAATCTCATTTTTTATTACTCAACATGTACTACTTCAAAACTGCAATTTATAGTTTAGTAAATTTGATACCCGTCAGAAGACGGGCAGGCTATTTCATAAAAACCAATTTCTTCGTTGATACATTTGACCCTGCTTGCAACCGATAGAAGTAAATACCGCTTGATAATCCATGAACTAAATCTTTTGAATTAAACAGTAATGAATAACTGCCTGCTGCCTGGGGTTCATTTACGAGAGTTGTAATTTCACTACCAAGAATGTTGTATAACTTTAATGACACATTTGATGCTCTCGCAATACTATATTGAATTACGGTAGATGGATTAAATGGATTTGGATAATTTTGATCGAGCAAAAATGCTGTAATAATTGTCTCGTCGTCGACTGAAGTAATCAGAGGATCAGTCACCACATTTGCATCTAATGTAACTGCTGTCTGAGCTAATGCTCTACCGTTAAATGAAGCACCGGTACTCATTACAATTTGTGTTTGACATAATATGATTCCGTGCATAACCGATGTCGTTCCAAGAGTTGTTTGTCCGGCAATCTGCCAGAATATGTTTGAAGCTTTAGCGCCGCCGCTTAAATAAACAATAGCGCCGTTTGATAATACCAAATCCTGAGCAATCTGGAATATCCAAACATCATCGGATGTTCCGGAAATAGTAACGCCGCCGTCGGATACCATCACTCCTGTGCTCCATTTATAAATACCACGGGTTAGAGTTTGCCTGGTAAGATCTCCGGCATGCAGTTCGGTATAATCTGGCAAAGTTCGTCCTGCAGCATCGGTATATGCCGTTTCCATATCGCTGATAGCCGCTGTTAATGCTGCCGGAGTTGGGTCTGTATAGTCTGCGGCATAAATCTTCCCACGGACTAAAGACGAAGTTGAAAATGTACCCGAGGGGTCTAGAATTAAATCGAACCCGGTTATCGCAGTTGCAGCAGCAGGACTAATTCCTAAATCACCTGTAACATCAGCGTTGCCTGTCGCGGTGATGCCGGTTTTAGCCAATACTACAAATGCATCGGCTGAACCAAGGTTAACCGGGGAAGGAGATGACTGTGCTACCAACACGGATGAAATTAGAAAAACACTAATTAACATCATACCATAAAATTGTTTACACCTGCTTTGTTGAATCCGTATAAAGTTCCTCATAAAAACCTCCTTATAAAAAATTATTTATAAATATAATCCCGAGCGAAACTGATTTTTATTAACCAGAATAAATCAGACTTTGCTTAATGCTTATATTTAATTTATGACCATGGTAAGCAAATGTATATAGAGCATTAGGTTGAAAAAGGGATTACATCTTCAAGGAAAAGTTTATTGTCTATAATCCTTAATTGGCGTTGGCACTAAAAGTATATTTAGCAATTTCTAACCGGGTACTTAATGAAAGCTTTTCCATGATATTATGAATATGGCTCTTAACAGTATAAGTTGAAATTTGCATCTTGCTGCCGATCTCTTTGTTGCTCATTCCGTCCCCCAAAAATCGCATAACTTCCGATTCTCTATTAGTAATATTATCATTCTCTTTAATATTGGGATTGACTCTTAGATGCGAGTACTCAACTATTTGAGAAAACAACTTATTGATTAATGAAGGCGGAAGAATCGTTGATCCGCTATCAACACTTTTTATTGTTGTTATAATTTCTTTGGGGGAAGAATTTTTCAAAACAAAACCATTCACTCTTGCTTGTACAAGTTTTAAAATATCTTCTTGATCTTTATCGAGTCCGGCTATGATAATTTTTGCGGTGGGCATATCTCTTTTAATTATCTCTACTACAGAGAAACAGCTTTGGCTTAACAGACCCAGATTTACAAGTACAACCTCCGGCTTTAATTTTTTGATTTCCGCAAGGGTATTTTTTAAATCACCGCACCAAGCAATAATTAAAATATCTTTGTGACTTTTGCTTACCGGATGAATTCTGTTTTTAATAAAATGGTCGTCTTCAACTAAAAGTAGTCTGATCTTTTTCATATGAACCTCTCTCATAATTTTCTATGGTTTCAAATCAATTCTAACGTTAAACTTATAAGACAAAAATCAATCTTTAATGATCGGCTTCTCCGGTGCTTCCGTTCTTTTCATTGTATTTTTATCTCTTTTGATCATCTCCGGCATATTGATGAATTTATTGCCTTTGTTGGCATTATGAAATGCGGCTTCCCTAATCATCTTATCCATTTCAGGATTCTTCAGTATTTGATTTACAAGCTGCAGCATCTCGTCCGGCTTATCCATAGTATGATCAATCATCATCTGCATCATTTCCAAACGCATGTGAGGATTAGTTGCAATATTCATCATCCATTGATTTGCTTGATCGCTTACAATTTCAGATTTTACATCTATCCTTTCTTGAGCAACAAAATTTGTCGAGAATAACAACAATGATATTAAAAGTAATCCTTTCATTTCTCTTCTCCTCTGAGTGGTATAGAATAACACTATTTATGGTATCAAAACAATCGATCTAAGGAATGAAAAAGGGACTACATCTAAAGGATGAGTAACAGTAGGGAGTAATAATCAGAAATTTGTCATTACAAAAGCATTGATCCGTCAGTTGAGTAAGTTGCAGAACTCGAAAATTGTCATTCCGAACGAACCGTTTTTGGGTGAGTGAGGAATCTCACTTTTATATTACTGATATTCTCAATTTATTTAAGGTGAGATTCTTCATCCGTTAGCCAACGGATTCAGAATGACAGTTGTACAACACAAATGACAAATCGACTAATATTTCGCCACAAACCCAGGAAAATCTAAGCCGGGATTAATTACGCTTTTTTTTTAACATTCAGAACAATAATCAAGACATTGCTTTTGGTACGGTGAAAGTGAATTTAGAACCTTTTCCCAATTTACTTTCTACCCATATTTTGCCGTTGTTCTTTTCAGTAAATTCTTTGCAAAGGTGTAAACCAAGTCCGCTTCCAATCTCACCATCTGTGCCAATATCAGTTGAACTTGTTGATTTGAAGTCGAATAGGTTGGATAATTTATCCCGCGTTATTCCAATACCGTTATCTTTTACCGAGATTTCAACAAAACTATTCTTTTCAATTGATGAAATAACTATTCGTCCACCCGGCTTGGTAAATTTAATTGCATTATTTAAAAGATTATGAACAACAGAGCGAAGCATTTGTAAATCGGCATTAACGAATGTTTTGGGATTAACTTTATTGGTAATTGCTAAACTTTTCTTTTGTGCTAAATTATTAGATATTTCGATTGTCTTATTAACCAATTCAAGCATGTTAATTTTGACCGGTTCATATTCAATCATGCCTCTCTGCATCAACGACCAATTGAGTAAATTTTCCAGAAGATTAAGTAAGTTTATCAAATTCTTATTTAGACCCTTGCTGAAAAAAACTATATCTTCTTTCGATAAAGTTTCAATTTCAGTTGCAAATAATTCTGATGCCATTAGTAATGATTGGAAAGGGCTTCTTAAATCGTGAGCAATTATTGAGAAAAATTTGTCTTTTGTATCGTTGATTGATTTTAGTTCGTTATTAGCTTTTATTAAAGAATCTTCTATCTTTTTGTATTCGGTCAAATCGATCAATGCAACCTGGCATTGCATTTCTTCTTCAAGTGTGTCCTCTAATTTTAGAGCTTCCAACAGTACACGAAGTGTTTGCTTTTTTTTGTTGAGTATACTTAATTCGCAAGTCTTTTTTACATCTGATGTGAAAACAGTCTTCATAAAAGAATTAAAAATATCCAATTCATCTACAGAGATAAAAGAATGTAAACGTCTGCCTATCAATTTTTTCCGATCAATTCCAACCATACTGCTGGCTCTTAAATTGACTTCTTTAATTGTTCCTTCAAAATTTAGAGTAAAGTAGGGAACGGGAGAGAAGTCAAAAAGGTTTACATACTTATTTCGTGATACTTCCAATTCTTCCTGTGTAATTCTAAGCTCTTGATTTTGATGCTCCAACTCAACTTGATGAACTTGCAGTAAATGAACCAGTTTTTGAACATCCTCAATTGTTTCATTAGGCTGTCCGTTTGATTTCGGTAGGGCTTTTTTCTTCTTTTTTTTGCTTTCGAGTTCTTCATTATCTTTTTTTGTTCGTTTCATTTTGATGTACCTTTTTCTTTTGTCCCTTCGTACTGGATTGCTAGAAGGATAAGTTTAGATTCTTTTTCTTTGCTAAAGATTTGACGTGCATTTAAAACTAATTTTCTTTTACCTTCTTTTTTAAAATTATATTCGATTTCATAGTTTTCAAAAAATTTCTGTTGTGGAATTATTTGCTCAAGCAGTTCACGCAGCTGCGGAATATCCCAATTTTTATTGCCGAGTTTGTAAATATATTTACCAACGGTTTTTTCTGCTGTTGTTTTAAACATTTGATAAAAAGAACGATTTGCGGAAACAACAAGCAAATCTTTGTCTAAAATTAGAAGCGATTCTCTAACCGTATCAATAATACTGTCGGCATATTCACGCGCCAACTGAATTTTCTTGTTCAGCATTTCAACTTCTTCGTTGGCGGTTTTTAAATTATTGATATTCGTAAAAGTAACTACAACTCCGTCAATAATATTATTAAACGTTCTGTAAGGCAATATGCGCATTTGGTACCAAAAGCCTTGGTTTGTTTGTACTTCAATTTCTTTATAAATAAGAGTTCTTAAAACTTCTTGGGCATCCTTAATAAATTGATCATACGTAAGATTTGTGGCTATATGGTTTATCGGTCTTCCAATATCGGAAGAAATTAAGTTTACAACTTTCGTAGCGTCGGATGTAAATCTTTTGATAAATAAATTATTATCCAGAAATATGGTCGGCGTATTAGTGCTGTCCATAAGGTTTTTCATATCATTATTAATGATTGATAATTCATCATTCTTATTTTGCAATTCGGTGTTTACGGTAATTAATTCTTCGTTGAGCGACTGCAATTCTTCTTTGGAAGTTTCCAATTCTTCATTCGAACTCAACATCTCTTCATTTGTAGACTGCATTTCTTCGTTTATGGATTTTAGTTCTTCATTAGAAGTTTCTAATTCTTCAATAGTTGACCTCAAATTTTCTTTTGTAGATTTTAATTCACGTTCAAGTTCTTTAACAATTTTTTCCGATTTTTTATCACTACTAATTTTCCGTGAAGATGAAACTTTTTTTTGCGGTATTACATCCTCAAAAATAATCAGCAGTGAATTCGGAAAATCTTCTTTGTCTTTGACCGGTTTGATAATAAGATTTATATAATGTGTGTTTCCGTTGCTTTTTATTTTTATCCCCTCTGCATTTGCCTGTTTTTTTGTTGATAATACTTTCCTTGTTAAAACCGAAAGTTCTTGCTGTAAACCTTCGCGCGCCATTTCAAAAATATTCATCTTCGCTTCGCCGTTTGTAAGTTCAAGATACTTACCGGTTCTTCCATGTATGTAAATTATATCCCCGTTTTCAGCTGTTATTACACAATTTGGAGAGTAACTTTCAAGAATAACTTTTTCAGCTATTTGGGATATGTTTTTATGTTCATGGTTTGGCATAATTGTTACGTGAGCTTTTCCGAAATTTCTTGAAATGGGAAACTCTATTATAGGTTGAGCAGAATGATGTGAATCTCTTCTTTTATAAATTTTCCATTTCTTATCAACCATCGAGAATAAATCAACGTATCCACTGATAGTTTCCGATGACCCGAGAAAAAGTTTACCGTTCGGAACAAGGCTATAATGAAAGAGGGGAATTATCTTTTTCTGTAAATCCGCATTCAAATAGATTAAGAGGTTGCGGCAGGAGATTAAGTCTAATTTAGTAAAGGGCGGGTCTTTAATAAGGCTTTGCGGTGCAAAAACCACCATTTCCCTAATTTCTTTTCGGATATGAAAAAGATTTCCTTCGCGAGTAAAGTATCGCTTTAAGCGATCTTTACCAACATCAGCTTCAATTCCGGAAAATGTACCTAAACGCGCTTTTTCTATTGATTTACTGTCAATATCTGTTGCAAATATTTGCACGTTAAGATGTTTTTTTGTTTCATCTAAGCATTCATCCAGAATCATTGCAATAGAGTATGCTTCTTCTCCGGTTGAGCATCCGGGAACCCAAATTCTTATTTGACCGTTATCAGGCTTACTTTTTATAAAATCTTTCAATATGGTTTTTAATTTTTCGAAAGCTTCCGCATCTCTGAAAAAATTTGTTACTCCGATTAAAAGTTCCTTAAATAAATTTTGAACTTCGTCCGGACTCTCCTGGAGCAGTCTTATATAATTAGGAAGACTATCTAACTGAGCAATATTCATTCTTCTTTCTACACGCCGATAGATTGTATTTTGTTTGTAGAGTGAGAAGTCATGCCCTGTGTGTGTCCTAAGAATAATAAATATTTTTTGAAATGAATCCGGTATTTTCCCTTCGTTAATGGATTTGTTAAATAGAACGCCCTTAATATTTCGAGTAGTGTATTTAATTAATTGCTCAGGCATTTCTTCGGGCTGAAGTGCGTAATCTGCCAACCCGGTTTTAATAGCGCTAGAGGGCATACCGTCAAATTTTGCCGATGACGGATCCTGAACCATTATCATTCCCAATTCACTTTTTATATCTCGTAAACCTGCAGTGCCGTCGGATGCCATACCAGATAAGATAATACCAATTGCTTTTTCGCCTATATCAGCAGCGAGGGATTTGAAGAAGAAATCTATCGGGAGCCGGAATCCGTGTGGGTCAACAGGTTCAATCAATTGGATTGTTCTGTGGAGTATTGCTATTTCCCGGTTAGCCGGTGTAACATACACACAATTAGGCTTAACCTTCATACCGTCTTCTGCTTGGAATGATTTCATTTTAGTCGATTTTTGAACCAGTTCCGGCATAATACTTACATGGTCAGGGTCTAAATGTGTTACAACAATAAACGCCAATCCGGAATTATTAGGCATATTTTTGAAAAATCTTTCCAGCGCATCTAAACCGCCGGCAGAAGCGCCAAGCCCTACAACATAAAACGAATCATCAGGCGATGATTTTTTTTTGGTATTAATTTCTTTTGGATTTTTTTTTGGAACAGCAGTTTTCTTCATAGTCCCTTTTACTCGTTAATTATGTTTCTTAAGTATCTGTATAAAGAGTTTGAATAAATATAAAGAAATTGGATCAACATTTCGGCAACCGACTCCTCTGTCGGCAATTTAATTACTGATTTAATGTATAACATTAAAGTAGTAAATGCAATCAGAATTCAGAGAAAGCTTCACTGCTTCTTAAAAGATAAACTAAAAGAAATGAACACATATTTGTCGATAGAAAAAAGCTGATGATATAACACCAATTTACGAATACTTTTCTATCGCTTGAATTTTCTCAATGAACGATTTGGGTTAAAATCCCCATAGCAGCCAACTGCTTTTTGCTTTTTTCAAAAGTAGGTTAAGTCCCTTCGCTCCGTTTTTCAAATAAAAAATAGTCGAGTCGAGATTATCTGCTGTGGTTTGATCCATTAAGAATCGACCAAGAGTGCCTCTGCCGGATTCAATATTTCCCGAAATACTTGCCAAATCGCTAGTAATATCGGCAGTGTTTTGAATCGTTTCTTTAACAGACAATATAATCTCGTCGATATCATTTGCTTTTGCCATAACCTTTCTGAAATCTGTTGAGCCTTCTCTCAGGTTGATAAATGTAGTTTCAAAATTCTCCCGCCACTTTTTATCCATAATTAGTCTCCCGATCGTACCTTCCCCCGATTCAATTTTTTTTGTTATTATGGCTAAGTCACCTGTAATACTGGCTGTATTTTCAATTGTTGAATTTAATGACTGGATTATATCATCAATTGTAACCGGTTGAATTGTTTGAATAATGTCGTTGTTCTCTATTACTTGTTTATTACCCGTACCGGGATTTATTATCAGAGCTTTGTTCCCCATTAGTCCTTCCGAACCGATAATAGCAACAGCATCTTTTTTGATAAACTCACGGATTCTTTCATCTATTAAAATTTCTACTCTTACGGATGTATCGCTGACAATAATTATGTTTCTTACGGTTCCGACATTTACACCGGATAACCGTACATTATTGCCGGCTTGCAGTCCCGCAACATCTTTAAATACACCGGTGACGCTGAATGTTGATCTGAATAATTGCTGACCTTCACCAATGAAGTAAATGCCGACTATTAACAGCAACAGTCCAAGGGAAATGAATATTCCCAATTTTATTTTATTACTTGTTTTCTTTATCATTTTATCAACTCTTACTTTATACTTTTCTTTTTATCTATACATTTATAAGTGTAACTTGTTACCATAATGTCGTGACTACGTCACTAATTAACTCGCTTCGTTAGAAGCGACATTATGGAAATAACAATAATGTAGAGATAGTAAAAGCCTCGTAGAGGCGAAATTATTTTTTAGTTTTAAATCCTTCTGCTATACTAAAAATTGCCATTCATGTCTATCTCCTTGAGCATGTTGTACAATTCAAAAGTGGTTTGTCATACCGGTTTGATTACGTTTTGAGTAATCAAGACCGGTATCTATACGCTTTATTTTCTACTATTTATGAGATCCCGGTATTGTCAACCAAATGACGGTTGCCAAACCGGAATGACATGTTGTGACAATTTTCTTATGTAGCACCCATAATCCCCGTTTGGTTATAGTCCACATTGTTTTATTCAAAGAACGATCTAATCCATGGATCTGTTGATTTCTCAAGCTCCTCATACGATCCTTCGGCAGCGCATACGCCGTCTTTAATTACTATTATTCTGTTAGCCGTAAGTTTAGCACATTCTATATCATGCGTAATAATTATTGATGACGTATTATATTTTTTTTGCACTTCTAATATCAAGTTGCTTATCTCTTTAGAAGTAATAGGATCGAGACCTGTTGTCGGTTCGTCATAAAGCATTAATTCGGGTTTTAAAATTAACGTTCTTGCTAAACCCAAACGTTTACGCATTCCCCCGGAAAGTTCGGAAGGGGAGAGGTCGATTGCTTCATCCAAACCCACATCTTCTAATGCATCTTTAATTAGTGATTCAAGTTCTTCTTTTTTCATCGACCGCTTTTTTCTTCTTAAGGGGAATTCTAAATTTTCTCTAACCGACATCGAATCATAAAGAGCGCCGCTCTGAAAAAGGAACCCGATTCTCTTATACATTTGTACTAATTCATTATTCTTCAATTCGGAAACATTCTGCCCGAAGATTATTAATCTGCCGTCGTCAATTTGAACTAAACCAACAATACATTTTATAAGAACTGATTTACCGGTTCCGGATTGTCCAAGTATTACAAGGTTTTCTCCTTTGTTTATAAGCAGATTTATATCGCGTAGGACATGATTATTCCCAAAAGATTTTTTGAGATGATGCATTTCAACTACAACAGAATCATCCTGCCGAGAATCATTTTCTATTTCTATTGAAGTTGTTTTAAAATCCGTCATATCTTTAACTGCTCATTTTAGTATTGAAGTAAACTTGTAATTTGTACTGCTATCATGTCAATTATGAAAACCATTAAAGAAGATAATACGACAGCCGAGTTTGCCGCTTTCCCGACACTCTCGGTTCCTTTGTTTGAAGTGTATCCTTTGTAACAGCCTATAAGTCCGATTGCAAAACCAAAGGCAAATGTTTTGATAAATGCCGGGAAAAGATCACTAAATTCAATGCTTTGAAAAACTTGCGGAAAGAATAGGGAAGCGCTGACATTTCCTTTTAGATTAACGCCGATGTAAGTCCCAAGCAAACCGACGGCATCAGCAAAAATTACGAGTAGCGGAAGCATCAGAGTTGCCGAAAGAATTCTTGTAACAACAAGATATTTAAACGGGTTTGTGTCCGATACCTGCATAGCGTCTATTTGTTCGGTTACATTCATTGATGCTAATTCGGCACCGATTCCCGATCCAACCTTGCCGGCAAAAATTAATGCGGTAATTACCGGTCCAATTTCCCTTATCAATGAAACGGCTACCATTGCGGGCAGCCATGATTCGGCACCGAACTTTGCTAAAGTTGGTCTCGATTGAATTGTCAGAACTAATCCAATAATAAAACCCGTAATTGC
>CAYLVF010000018.1:13537-15948 GCA_964387045.1 uncultured Melioribacter sp.
TTATAACCGATTAAAAATGACTGCTTCATAAATTCGCTGAATTCATAAGGCGGTTTTAAAACTTCTTTGAAGAAGCGGATTGCAAAAATTGTAATAGAATATACTTCTATAAAAAATTTAACAAATATAGATTCGGAGGGAATTTTCGGTTTAGTGTTTTCTCCTTCTTTCTCATATTTAGTTATTAGTGAAAATATTTTTTTCACTTTTATCATGTCTTAAAATTTCCATTCTTTTTAGTAAAGCGTTTTATATTCTCACTGTACTTCAGACTCGAAACCCTTTATTATTTTATGTCATCAAGCAGCCCGTGATTATTTCTTTCATTTTTTTTCTCTCTCTTCGCAGCTTTTTTTTCCTTCATAGTCTTCGCCGGCTCTTTCTTCGAACCGCTTTTGCTGTTTTGACCTTTACTCATTATGTTTCTCCTTTATTTGTTGATACTTATGTTCAAATTCCTATATAGTGTTATTTTCGTAAGTTCACAGCAAAGCTTGCCGTGGGTTTATAATAACGCCTATTACTGCTTTTGAGCTATCGCTTGTAAATCTGCTTTTCTGCTTTCGGCAACTTTCTTTTGATATTGCTCGAATCTTTTAGTTTTTGCTTTTTCCATCTCAATAATTTTTAGTGCTTCAGATTCTTCCGCTTTATATTCGGATTGCAATACAACAATCTGTGCATCTTTTGCGGCACGCTTAAGTTCTAATGAAGATTGTTTTCGCTCAATTTCTAGCTGACGCTGTAATTGTTCTTCTTTGTTTTTCGCTTCCTGCGATATTCGGGCTGTACCGGTTAATACACCTTCCGGACCGACATATACGTCGAGTAAATCTATTCCCTTGTCGGTTAATTTAAATTCGCGAATCTGATTCGAATGAGACATACCTCGTGATTTAAGTATGTACAATCCTCTGTTTCGCTCGCCGCCGATTTCAATATCACGCAAAAGCAGCCATGTATCTATAAGCGATGATATTGCCATATCGGTCAGTTCTTGATTTTCACCGCTGTTTGTAAGACTTGCAAATAGTGCTGTAATGTTTTTTTCTTTTAAAAAATCTACAAGCCGCAGTAACATAATTTTTACTTCTGTTTGATTTTCTCCCATTATAAATGCATCGATTGGATCAAGAACAACAACGCGCGGTTTAACTTTATTAATTAATTTTATTGTGGTTGAAAGGTGATGTTCTAATCCATAAAGTGTTGGACGAGTAGCATGAAAATGAAGAATTCCTTTTTTTACAAACGGTTCTAATTTAATACCAATAGAAGACATATTGCGCATGAATTGACTTGGCGATTCTTCAAAAGCAAAATATAAAACACGTTCACCTCTCTTACATGCTGCTTCAACAAACTGTGCTGCCAAACTTGTTTTACCAGTTCCTGCAGTGCCCGAAACAAGAATTGTACTGCCGCGATAATAACCCTTATTCGAGAACATTGTATCCAAACGCGGAATACCCGTTGAAATTCTTTCGCTGGAAGAGATATGATTTAATCCCAAAGATGTTACTGGCAAAATTGAAAATCCATCTTCGTCTATTAGGAAAGGATATTCATTTGTACCATGAGTTGAACCACGGTACTTTACTATTCTTAATCTTCGTATAGAAGATTGCTCGCTAACACGGTGATCCAAAAGAATAACACAATCCGAAACATACTCTTCTAGCCCTTGGCGAGTTAAACTGCTGCTGCCTCTTTCGGCAGTTATTACTGCGGTAACGCCTTTCTTTTTCAACCAGCCGAATAACCTTCTAAGTTCCGTACGAATAATTGTCGGATTTGGAAGCGCCGAAAAAAGTGATTCTATTGTATCCAACACTACTCGTTTAGCTTTTATACTTTCAATCGCATGGTGAATTCGAACGAATAACCCTTTCAAATCATATTCGCCTTGCAGTTCAATTTCGCCACGATCAATAAAAATATGTTCGAGCCATATCTTTTTCTTTGATATGAGATCGTCTAAATCGAAACCTAAAGAAACAACATTTGCCGATAACTCTTTTTCGGTTTCCTCAAAGGAAATGAATACGCCCGGTTCATTATGGACAGTGGCACCGCGAACAAGAAACTCCATAGCAAATAATGTTTTTCCGCAGCCGGCGTCTCCGCATATTAATGTAGGTCTTCCTTTCGGCAAACCTCCGCCGGTTATTTCATCTAATCCTCTTATGCTTGTGGGGGCTTTATTAAGTGTTTTTCGTCGAAATTTTGTTTTGTTTTTGTTCATTATTTTATCCCCGGAAATGATTTACAATATTTTATTTATGTGAAACGAACATTGCTGTTCATTAGACATAATTGGTTACATAATTCATTAACCGATAAAACAGAATATTTCTGTCTTATCATTTTTTCACGATTGATATTAACTACATTTGGGGATGAATACTATC
>CAYLVF010000019.1:0-15601 GCA_964387045.1 uncultured Melioribacter sp.
GGGAAAGCAATTTCATTTCTAACGGGACTGTAATAAGCATTAACCGTCTGCGGAGTCATTCCCCATTCCCATGGCTTTATCGGCTGATTAATATCTTTCAACATTTCTTGATGATCAAAATAATTTGAGCGGATAATATTCTGAACATAAGAATCATCTTTAACTACTAAGTCTGTATAATCTTTCCATTTATCAGGATAACCGATTTTAACCCCAAAGCCTGATAGTTTTTTCAACGCTTCAACTTTTGTTTCTTCACTCATCCATTCCAAATTTTTAATGCTTTCTTCCATCGATGCTAAAACATTTTGGACAATATTCATAGCGCGTTCTTTTGCTTCGGGCGGGAAGAATTTTTCAACATAAAGTTGTCCGACCGCTTCGCCCAATGCACGATTTGTTGTTCCCTGCACTCTTTTCCATCTCGGTTCGTTTTGTTTTCTTCCTTCGAGAAATTTTCCGTAGAATTCAAAATCCTGCGCAACAAAATCGGAACTTAAATAAGAAGCCATTGCATTGATAAGTGTCCAGCGCAGATATGATTTCCAAGTATCAATCGATTCTTCTTGAACCATTTTACTTACTTCTTCAATAAATCTTGGCTGACTTATATCGATATTTTCAGGATCACCAACGCCTGTTTCAGTTAAATATAAATTCCAATTAAAACCACCGAAACGAGATTTGATTTCTTCGGTAGAAAGTTTGTTATAAGTTGCATTCGGATCGCGGTTTTCTAACCTGCTGTTTGATGCTTTTGCAAGACGTGTTTCGAAATTCATTACATTTGTTGCTTCAATTTCACTTAACTCTAAATCGGAACCTATTAACTGAAACATCTTTTGTAAATGTTCAACATAATTTTCTCCAATTTTTTTTGATCGGTCACTATCTTCGAGATAATAATCTCTATCCGGTAACCCTAATCCGCCCTGCCAGATTCCGGCAATTTCGTATTCGCTGTTTTTTGCATCGGTGGTTGACATAAAATAGAAAAGAGGTGAAGCTGTGTAAATGTGCATGTGTGCTATTTCTTTAATTACATCATCTTTGTTCGCAATCGCATCAATTCTTTCGAACTCTTTCATCAAAGGAGACCAGCTTTCGCTTTCGATTTTTGCAGTGTCCATTCCAACATTATAGAATGTTCCGACTTTGTAACGAATGCTGTTCACATCTTCACCGGGATTAGCAGATACATCATCAATAATTGATTGAACTTGTTTGCGGGTTGTTTCGCGGAGTTCGTTGAATCCAGACCAAATACTTTGATCATCGGGAACCGGATTATTTTTCAGCCAGCCGCCGATTGCATAATGATAAAAATCCTCTTGTGGTGTGTAGGTTGTGTCCAAGTTTGCTAAGTCAAATCCTTTGATTTCTTCTTTATCAGAAGTTGAACAAGAAAGGATTAAAAACGTGGTGATAAAAATTACAAGAAAAGCTGAAGTGACTTTACGCATTTTAAATTCCTATTTAATGAAAAAATAATTGCAAAATTTAGACGGTTTAGTGTGATTATAGTTCGACAAAATCACAAGACAAGATCTATTCCGGATATGAGAGACAGCTTACTCACTTCCTCGTATAGAGCTTGGTCGGATAGTATTTTGAACTTATTCCGTTGATACCAGCCGAGATAATAGTGGTAGATCATTTCGGCGCGAAGTTGAACTTTTTCAACTCCGCAATCACTCAACAATACGTTGACGTATGTTATGCGTTCTCTTTCTAGATTACTTAAGTGAATTTGTGCTTTTTCATTCGTTTCCGCAAGTTTGCGAACTTGAAATTCAAAATCTAATCCGCGCGGATTTTTGAATACGCCGATTAAAACACGACTTAATTTCTCGACAGGTGAGTTATACAGTTTTCCCATTGATTCAAGCATATTTTTGCGGGATTTGTAATAATATTCAAGGATTTGGTTAATATAATCTTCGCGGGATTTGAAATGGTGATAGAAGCTGCCCTTTGTGCAATTAAGGATTATCGCCATTTTCTCTACATTCAATGCTTCAATTCCGCCATGAGAAAATAGCTCAATTCCTTTTTTTATCCAGTCTTCTGATTTAACTTTAATATTCGGCATTTGTTAAGTGATTTTACATACGATGTCGTATGTTAAGAAAAGAATTTAGATTTGACAAGGGAATAATTGTCGGTAATTTTGTTGAACCCCCACGAAGTTCTGACTTATTTGGCGGCTTTGTAGTGTTACATTAATGGAACACCTACGGTGTTCTTTGGGTCTGGTTTGATTCTTTGTTACCATAATGCAACTCCTAACGGAGTTGGAAAGCAGAAAAGTAAATTTGGAAAATATTAGAAAAGCTCCGTAGGTGATTAATTATTGTAGTGTTTCCTAAAGGAGTTGAAATCCAACGGAAAAAAAGCTCTGTAGGGGCTAAATTATGGTAACAAAAATAAGACGGGAAAGAAAAAGAGCTCCGTTGGGAGCTCCATTTAGATGCGGAATTAAAAATAGATTGAGACACCTAGTGAAATAGGTAAATTTTTAAATAATTTTTTATCGATTTTTGAATTATTCTCGTTTTTAAGTTGGCCATTAGCGAACTGTTTATCCGACATTTCATTTTCGGTATAGCTATACTCAAATCCATATTCAGCACTTAACGAAATTTTCTTACTCACAAACCACTCTATATCAAGAAAAAAATTTAACCCCAAAGAGTACTCCTTTGTTTGGCGACCTCTGGAAAAAGTATAAGCGTATTCTACTGAGCCATTAGTAAATTCACTATTAGTATAAGAAATCAACGGACCACACCCAAGATAGAATCTAATAAATTCATTATTTGTTAGATTATATATTAGGCTGGTAGCTATTTTATAACTAAATGCATCTGTAAAATAATATAATTCTTCTGAATGTTGATCGTCGGGCAAATAATAAAACATGTTTTCAGATTGATCTGATTTGTTATATGTGGTTGAAAATAAAAGCCGAACACCAAGATTATCACTAAAAAAATATTTCCCCGCAAATGACATTCCTTGAAAACTATTCAAATCAAAATTCTGGTCAATCTGAAACATAAGTGCAAATTTTCCTGTGAGATCGATTGGTTTTTCTTCTTCATTACTTTGTGCAAAAATTAAGTTTAAAGGAAGGAAGAGAACAAAGATCAACTTTTTCATTAATTACCCCGCTATTTGAATTAGATAATTTAAAATGCAAAATTAAATTATCTTAACGAGATAGTTTTGTCAAGATAAAAATTTATCAAAAATAAAAGACTGAGTGGGAGAAAGATATATATATCTTTTTTAAAAATTTTTATATACATTCAAATTAATTAAGTTGGGGGTTCGCTGATGAAAACCATTATCAGAAGCTTTCTCTTTTCCTTATTACTTCTTACGTGTTTTGGTCAAACCGATTTTGATATTAATGCTTACAAAGATTTTTTAGCATCGCATAAAAATTTGACCTATGATGAATTAATGCAGATGCATGATGCTGGAAAATTTAAATCTGCTATAACCTCTTTCGAAAATCCGATTTACTATGATTCAGTGAAAATCAAATATGGCTTAACGGATTACGAAGAGAGTCTCCTCGAGAAGCACGGTTTTGTGGTTACCGAAAGATTAAACAACAAAACATTCGGAAGCTTATTTGAAGACATCTATCATAAAGACCTGCCTGTCTTCGTTTCAACAGATGCAATTCTATATGCATTTCACGCATCTTACGATAGAATTTTAAAGGATATAGAAGTTCAAGTCCTTATACCCAATTTAGAGGAATTATTAAATAACATGGTTACAAATCTAAACCGGCTTGAAACAGAATATGAAAATCCCCAAATGCTTAGTTATCTTAAAGATGTCGATCTGTATTTATCGGTAGCGCGCAATTTATTAAACGGTTTTTCCGCACCGTACTATTCCGAAAACCTTTCTAAGGTTTTCAAATTTATAAGTTATATAAATGATGAAGAAGCTGTAAGCATTCCCTTCTTTTCCGAAACACCTCGCAGAATCGATTTTAGTCAATTTAAACCACGAGGACATTACGATGACGAACACTATCCTGAATTAGCTCGCTACTTTAAATCGATGATTTGGCTTGGGAGAATGGAACTCTACTTAATTGCTCCGCAAAGCTTAGATTCTGTTGCGACAAACGATCTGAAGCGACAAACTATCATCTCGTTCTTGATAGAAGAGCTGCTGGAATTCTCAGGTTCCGAAGAAAATTTTTATTTGATTGAAGACTTTTTGCTGTTCCAAATCGGTGAACAGGATAATGTAACCATCGGTAATCTTAGAAAAATTGCCGGAGAGCTTTCAATAGAAAATGCTTCCGCAATTCTAGACGAAGAAGTATTTGAACAATTTCAAAATTTATTGAGCACAAAATCGTATGCTTTTCAACGAATATTATCTCAGATTTTAGTCTCTGATCCTGCTGATCCCGACGGTATTGTACCGGCATCAGCATTTCTATTATTCGGACAAAGATTTATAATTGATTCGTTTGTTACCGGTAATGTTGTTTTCGACAAAACAGCAGCAAGAAGGATGCTTCCGAAAACTCTGGATATTCTTTTCTCTTTGGGAAACGATGCAGCGCTTCAACTATTGCAGGAAGAATTAAATAAATATGGCTACTCAAGTAATCTTGCCGCTTTAAGATATCTCATTGATGCTTATGAAGAAGAATTTTGGGAAGAAACGATTTACAACGGCTGGTTGAATTCTATTAGAGAATTGAATCCGCCCAAGGATAGATCTCAATTACCGGAGTTTATGCAGACTGCCGCCTGGTGGCAAGAAAAATTGAATACACAATTAGCAGCCTGGTCTCAATTACGCCACGATTTTATTTTGTATGCGAAACAGTCATATACAGGAGTTCCAATTTGCTCTTATCCGTATAGTTATGTTGAACCGATACCGGAATTTTTTCTCACAATGAAAAAGCTTGCTGAAAAATGCTTCAATTATTTTGCAGAAGTACCGTTTGTTGGATCATATGTAAAAGAAGAAATAACAAATTATTACCAAAGTTCAATCAATACATATGATACACTTGCAGTTATCGCTCAAAAGGAATTAACCGGCGAAGCATTAACTCAAAACGAAATTGAATTTTAATCCGGCATGCTTTCGATAACTTACGGATGTACAACTGATTATAGCGGATGGTATCCTGAACTTTTTTATCAGCCATATGTCACATCTGAGGGATTATTCAAAAAGGATTTTATAGTGGTCGATTATCATACCTCGCCGGCGGATGAAAACGGAAATATGGTCGGCTGGGTTAACCATGCCGGCACAGGTTCGGTTGATATGGCAATCATATCGGCGGAAAATTATAACGGTGAACCGACGGTTTTTGTTGGGCCGGTATTAAGCTATTATGAATTAACTACGAATAATTTTACAAGATTAACGGATGATGAATGGGCGAGCGAGTATCTTCAAACGGCAAACAGACCGGATTGGGTTAATCTCTACTTAGCAAACACAGAAGGGGAATCGCGCGGAGATGGTACCACGTTAATTACTACGGTTAGCGATGATAATTCTCAAGAAAATTTGCCGAATGTTCCTTTGTTGGCACAAAATTATCCGAATCCGTTTAACGGACAGACCCTGATTAATTTTTCGATTCCTCCAAAATTATCAAACTCACGGACTAGTCTGAAAATTTTTGATATTACCGGCAGAGAGATCAAGACACTGATCGATGAAATGCTTCCATCAGGAAATTATATAACAAGATGGGATGCAACCAATCAAAGCGAATTAAAAGTTTCAAGCGGAATTTATTTTTACAGGCTTTCGGTTGGTAAATCTTTTATAACCGGTAAGATGAATTTCATAAAATAGTCTTTTTTAAAGATTCCATCTTTTTAACAAAGATGGAATCTCAATAAATCATTCCTCAAAATATTTTCTTGCCGTTTCATTCTCGGGGTCTAATGTCTTTACATCCCACATAAGTTCTGTCGCTTTTTCGGAGTTGCCTTGATTGTATTTAACCAAAGCAAGCTCTGTTAAAAATGTAATGTCGGTCGGATAAACAGCAAGCATCTTATTTAAAATCTGTTCGGCTTGATCGTACTTTTTCTGCAATCGTAATGAATAAGCTAATCTCATATTACCGTAATAATTATAATGATCAACTGAAACAACTTGATAAGCAATTGAAGCTGCATCGTTATATTTATTCTGTGCAAGCTGCGGCAGCATCAATCCGTTTTTTGCTTCAAGAGATGTTGGAATAATCTGCACGGCTTTTTGATAATGTTCAATTGAATTTGCATATCTGCCGAGTAAATAATAAAGCCAGCCGAGCCTCAAGTTAACCGTGTAACCATTTGGGTATTCACTTAAAACCGAAGAGAGTGAACGAATCGCATTTTCGTAATCTTCAATCTGTTCATAGTTAAATGACTTGTGATATGCTTTTTGAATTTCTTCCGGTGTGATTGCAAAAAGTGAAGAAACAAAAACGAATAAAAATATCATTGTTAGCTTTTTCATTTAAATTCCTTTAAAAATTAAATCCGGCTAAAATTATAAATTTAGTAGAAGTTGCAGAAGTACCGTAAGCTTCTTCGTCAAATTTATCGTATTCAACCCCGCCTTTCAAAAAAAAGTTTTGAGTAAAAGAGTAAGTTACCAATACGCCGTATCCGTTCTTCATTAAATCGGCAACGTTATAGACTAAAAATCCTTTTTGTCGAACCGCAAACTTCTGCTCGCCGAATAAAGCATAAGCGGAAATCGAAAACATATTATTATAGTATGTTAAAGTTTCTTGTAAAGAAAAGTAATTCTTTTTATCGGATAATATTTTTTTACTCAACATAATATAATTAGCCGATGAGTTGAAATAAATACCTTGAGTTCTATCGAATGGGAAAGTTAATCCAAAACTTGGCGATAATTGAATTGCATTAAACGCAGGAAGGTAGTCGCTGTAATTAGAATAGTAAACATCAATGCCTGTATCCCAACTTCGGAAGCAATACTTACCGACTCCCGCAAAAAGAACGAAAGATTGGTCGGTTAACGCATCATCGGAGATTATGTAATGTCCACCTGCTCTAAATTTCCATTCGGGGATGGATTCGTTAGTGTAAGCAAATGTAATATCATATTGCTTTATTTTGAAATTGGAAATGTAATTCAGGTCAGAGTAATCAAGAGCTAGTTCAAATTTATTATTCAAGTCGGATTGAAATGCTCCGTAAACTCCTGTTAAAGAACTGTTTTCTCTAACACCGGAATCTTTATAATTAATCGGCAGGTGGTATGGCATAATTGTCACTGACTGCGCACCGACAACGGAAGTAAATATTAGTATCAAAATTATTCTTGAGAGTTTATTCATTATTAACCTTCCTTAATTCAATGTCATCCATTTTAAAAGAAGAAAAACCCTTGAACTCGTCAAGTTCTATTTCGGTTTTCTTTTTTAATCCTAATGTTGAAGATGCAATTTCGGACTCGATCTTTTTCGATGAAACAAACTTTGAGGTTACATCTACCCTGAATAGGTTATGATTGAAAGAACTCAAAAACAGAACAGCGGCTTTTTTAATTTTGTTGGTTGTAGAACTAATGGGTATAGTATCGTTCCAAACCAAATTATCACGATAAGCAAGCGGGAAGCGTGGAACGGCTTGCAGCATCATATTTAAGTATTTGTCATTCCCTTCGGTGCTATAAAAGTAAAACGTTCCGTCTTTCTTTTCGAAGTAAAGTTTACCTTTGCCGGAATCTAAATAAAATGTTCCGTCAATTTCCATATCAACTTTCAACTTCAGTTCATCAATCTTTTGATTTTCTTTATAAACTTCAAATTTGACTTCGTCATCGAGGACGAACGTCATTAAATTATCATAAGCATTATCAGTATGAAGCGGTTCGACGGTTTTATCGAGTGACGGTAAATCGTTGGAGTAAAAAATTCCGTCTTCGATATAATTAATGAAACTGAATGGTATTGTGTGTGAACCAATTTTTTCACTTTCTTGAACTTGAATATGAATGTGCGGCTGCGGCGAGTAACCGGAGTTGCCGCATAGCCCGAGCATTGAACTTCTTTCAACCCAATCACCTTCTTTTACTTTAATTGAATCTTCCGCAAAGTGAGAAAGTTCAACAAAAAATCCGCGCTCGTCTTTTATAATGACTAAATTTCCCCAATTGTTTGCTCTATCAACTTTACTGATCGGCATATCTTTCAAGTTGTTTAAAACTTTCACAACTCTACCGCTTACAGGTGAAAGCACAGGCTTTCTATAGCAATAATAATCTTCCAATAAATCGCCGTTATTTTTGTAACTGTTTCCCTCTTCATCGGTAATGATAAAATCATAAGCGTATTTCCAGTTGCCTTTATGTGTCCACTTTCCGTCAAAGTCTTGGTAAACTGTCCACTTACCCGAAAAGGGAAGTTGTATAAAAGTATCAAACCCGGGATATCGATTTTTATTTGTTAAGTATAAATCAAGAGTTTCTTCGGGGGTATTTTTTATTATCCACGCAATTTGTGGATACTTAATTAATCCGAGTAAATAAATAAACGAAAGTGTGATAGCATTAAAGGGAAGAGTAAATGCCGGGATTCCAAAGTTTGACCAAAAAACCAGAACCGAATCGAGTAAAATTGTTGACGTACATACCGCTATGACTGCAAGCAAATAACTTTTTAAAGAAGGAACAAGAAACACTCCGCCGACAGCGATTGCAATTAAAATAAAATTGAAATGATTGATATCTGCAAACGATTGTTCGAATGATCCGAACATTAAACCAACTATGATTGATCCGGAAAAATATCCAATAATTGAAAGAAGAAACATAATGCGAGACATCATCAAAAAGATAAACGCAATTACAATACCCGAAATAATATCCGTCATAAAAAAGATTGCACCGAATGCTCTAAAGTAGCCTTCAACCCAAAAAGGAATAATTATTTCAAAATCATAAATAATGCGTGGATAAAGTCCCGTTACAAATAAATTTGAATACTGTGTTGACGCCAAGTAAGCAATTGATGATACAATTACAAAGGGTAAACTTAAAACGGGAAGTTTTAGATAATAAATAAAAACGCTGTACATTATTACAGTAACAATAAATGTAAGCACTCCCGCAATCACCATAAATAGAATTGTAAGTTCGTTGAATCTGAAAAGGTAACCGATTGCAAGCCCGGTAAGCAATGGATTGTAAGTGTAAAAGCCTTCGCTTAAAAACTCGTTGCTCATATTAATAATGCGTGCAAAAACGTAAGCGGAGATTACAGCAACAATCCCCCCAAGCGCAACGTAAGGATTAATAAATGTAATCAATAATAATAACGCACCGATCCACTTACTTTTAAAGAAGTAAATTTCGGAATAGCTTTGCAGCAGGGCTTTTATGTGGATGTTGAGTTTCATTATTTTTTATTCGATTATGTTGAAGTGAGAATCCTCGCTCCACTTCGTTAAGTTGGGAATGACACACCACTGTCATTCCGAAGGAGTCGTTTTATGACGACTGAGGAATCTCACCGTATCATATACTGAATACTAGGTATGAGATTCATCACTTCGCTCCGCTTCGTTCTGAATGACACATTATTGTTATTTCAATACTGTTTAAGAATCTCATTCCCACTCTTCGCTTAAATCTTTCCATTCCGGATTGATAGATTCAATCAATTCGATTTTCTTTTTTCTTGACCAACCTTTAATTTGTTTTTCTCTTCTTATTGCATCATTAATATCATTATACTCTTCGTAATAAACCAATTTTGTTATGTTATATTTTGATGTAAATCCCTTAATTAATTTATTTTTATGTTCATAAACTCTGCGATTTAAATCGTTTGTAACTCCGGTGTATAAGGTTCTCGATTTATTAGTCATTATGTATACGTAGTACTGATTTAGCATAATTAACTCCTCAATTATCTCGAGGTGAGATTCCTCACTCCACTTCGTTACGTTCGGAATGACAATTATGTGTCATTCCGAAGGAGTCGTTTTTGACGACTGAGGAATCTCACTTTATCATTCCTCTGTAAGTATAAAGTGAGATTCTTCGTCACGATATAAAACATCGTGACTCTGAATGACAGACACATTATTCCTTCAACTTCAATCTCTCCGGTAACTTTTCTCTCCTCGTAATATCACTCAAATCTTCCGCCTCACGAATAATATCAAGTTCTTTATTTTCTCCAATCAATACAACGTTTGGGCGATATTCGATAAACTGCATCCATTGAGTAACATTGTACGCGCCGACGGGCGAAAGAATTAATCTCGTTCCTTTTTCCATCGGTGGAAGAAGTGTGCCTTCTTCGATTACATCAATGTTCATACATAACGGACCGTTGACAATTGCCGGTTCGTTTGTTCCGTCAACTTGCCGGTCTGTTTCAATATTATATTTGTACCAGAAGGCGGTGTATAATAAATTAATCCCGGCATCGGCGATATATGATTTCCGTCCGTCCGGTAATCTTTTTGAAGCAATAACTGTTGTAATTAAATATCCCGCTTCATCAACAATAGCACGACCGGTTTCGAGATAAACTTTTGGTAGATCTCCCGGTTTTAAGTTTCGGAAAAGAGAAGTCGTAATACTTTCGGCATACTCATCAATTGAAGGAATCATCACATCAGGTTCTTGGTATGTCCCTTTTAATTTGCTTTTGGACGGAAACCCCCCACCTATATCGTAGTAATCAATTTTCATATTAAACTTATCTTGAATTTCGTAACCGAACTTAATCATCTTTTCAATCTCAACCGCGTACGCATTTGGATCTAATATAAATGTTCCAATGTGACAATGTAGTCCGTTCAAAACGAGTTTACCTTTGCTCACCATTCGTTTAACGGCGTCCATCGCTTGTCCGGAATCTAAATTCAATCCGAAGCGCGACCATTGCGGGTAAATACCGGTATCCATATTAACACGCATACCGACTTTAATTTTCTTATTCAGTTTATCAGCTATTTTTTCCAAATCATAAATTTCATCAAAGTGATCGATGTTAATCAGCGATCCCTCTTTAACTGCTTTTTCTAGTGCATGTAAATTTTTATAAGGACCGTTGTAAATAATTTTATTACCGGGAATTCCTAAACTTCGTGCTTTATCATATTCCATTTCCGAAACAACTTCGGCAATTGCACCTTCTTGATGAAACACGGAACAGATAGCGGGTAAATAATTTGTTTTGTACGACCAACCGAATGTTATGTTCGGGTATCTTGTCGAAAAAGAGTTATAATAAGCTTTATATTTTTTGCGAAGCGAAGTTTCCGAAAAAACAAATAACGGTGAGCCGAACTTTTCGACTAATTGATTTATCGCAATGCCGTCAATTTCCGTTCTGACTTTTCTCGTATAATATGGACTGCTTCCGAATTTATTCATCATTCCGGTTTGTACTTTTATTATCACGGGTTTTTCATATCTCTTAGTCATCTTAATTTTCTCCCTTTGTAATAACATTTTGGAAGGTACTCATATCGGTTATTGTTTCGTATGTGTAACGAACGTAAAGTTTTCCCGCGTCGTAATCTTTATCTATTTCAAAAGGCAAACCAAAAGCTTTCTTCACCATGTTCGCTGGAAGATTAATTCCGCATCCTGTTGCAAAGTATGACCAAGCAGGAAAGCGCGGATTGATTTCTATTAAATAAACTTTTTCTTTATCAACTATACACTCAAGTTCAAACGGACCTTTCCATTTATATTCTTTAACAAAATTAGATGCAGCGTTCATCATTAATTCATTTTTAATTGAAACGCCCGTCCAAATTTTACCGAGCGAAGTGATCCACATTTTTTTAAGTCCGAGTTTACCAAGTAAAGTTCCTTCACCATCGCCAACACCGACAACATTCATCTCTTCACCTTTAACAACTTCTTGAAGAATAATCGGATAACCCCACTCGGCGGAAATTTTGTGAAAATGACTCATTGCTTCTTGAGTTGTGTAAGCTCTTTCGGCTTTGTAGTAAGCTCCTTTTACCATTACGGGAAGACCAATTTTTTCAACTTCTTTAATTAATTCCTCCGGTGAGTTTACAACCGAAGTTTTCGGTAAATCTATATTAACTTTTTCGGCAACTTGAAGTAGTTTATCTTTCGCACGCAGTTTGTATTGGCTTTCGGTTGGCACGAAAACTTTTATGCCGAGCGCTTCAATTTCTTTTGTGTATTTGGTATAGATTGGAAGTTCGGAATCGAGATTGGGAATTATAAAATCCAATCCGTATGAATCTTTTATATATGTAAGTCTCTCCAGCAAAGCATCTTTTCCGCTTGATGGATAGGGGAGTATAAAAGTTTTATCAATCAGCCAATCTAAATAAATGCCCGGCTCCATCGCGTCGTAAGCGAGTCCGATAACTTTTACATTTAAGTCGGGATCTTCTTTGAGTGAACGAGCAACTCCAACACCAGGACCGGGATTATCAACTGCATTAATTCCGGATACAGCAATTTTCAGTTCTTTCATTATTCACCTCAATAAATATTGTATGTGTTGAGGTGTGTGATAAAATCTGAAATATCGCTTGAAATTTCTTCCGGTGTTTCTTCAAATTCTTTTAAAAGTTCTTCGGCTATTTGATCTATTTCTTTTCCTTCACGTAAGGAATTGATTATGAAAAGTCCGGTTGGATTTACAGTGTAGCTGTCACCTGTAGTTGGATCAAAAATAAAACCTTCCGAATTAACAGCGAGTTTGTTTAACCGGTTCATTACTCCTCCGATATTTTATCTTATAATCTGTTTTGACAGCAATGTTTCCGTTTGGGTTTAAATGTAAGGTAAATTATCTATTAATGTTAGTGCATAGAATATTCTTTAAGAGATTCTGCATCCATTAACTCCGAAAAACCATTCCCGTCAATAACTTCTGCAGTTGTGTTTTGATTCAATATTAACTTGTGTGCAAGCTGCAAAAGATGTGATTCTATATTAAATGATTTTGTACACTCGTTACAGATTTTTAAACCCTCAATTTCTCCTCTTGAGTTTAGCAATAAGTCGATTTGAGAGTTTGAGTAAATTACCGAATCTAATCCGGTATATTGATTTATTTGAGTATCAACAAGATTACCGATGTCGTCTTCGACATCTAATAATTTGTCGTATTCAATCGAATTTCCAAAAATAACTTTGTAGAACATTTTGTATTTTTATTTGGTAAGATGAGTTCAAAGTCTATTCGATTCATGTTAAGAATAGAACATATTTATGTTTGATAATAAATAAGAAAGGAGATACTTATGGCAGCAACACCAAGCGCAATGGTAGAATTAGGAACTAAGGCTCCGGGTTTTAATTTACCTGATACAATTTCAGGAAAGGAAATTAGTCTCGATGAAATTAAATCCGACAAGGCAACGGTTGTGATGTTTATTTGCAATCACTGTCCGTATGTTATTCATATAATTGATACACTTTCAAAAGTAGCTAAAGAATATAAAGCGAAGAGTATAAGTTTTGTTGCTATTAGTTCTAACGATATTGTAAACTATCCGCAAGATGCACCCGATAAGATGAAAGAGTTTGCGCATGAGTTTAAATTTTCTTTTCCATATTTATATGATGAAACTCAAGAGGTTGCAAAAGCATATAAAGCGGAATGTACACCCGATATTTTCGTTTATGATAAAGATATGACATTAGTATACAGGGGACAGTTTGATAATTCAAGACCAAGTTTAAACACACCTGTTACGGGTAAGGATTTAACGTCAGCACTCGATAATATTTTGGAAGGTAAACCGGTTAGCGAAAATCAAATACCGAGCATTGGGTGTAATATTAAGTGGAAGCGATAATGTTTAAGAGAAGCCCAACCCCGATTGATCGGGGTTGGGCTTTTGTTTTACTTAATCAGCTGCAATTTAACAGAATGTGTTTCCTGTGGTGTGATTGCAACGAAAATATAAATACCGCTTGAAACATTTTGACCGTAATCATTTCGTCCATCCCAAACCAACTCAAATTTTCCTCTCATGCTTTGATCAATTTCGAAAGTCTTAACAACTTGACCTAGTATGTTGTATATCTTAAATGATATGCTTTCACTCGAAAGAGAGGAAGGAAGATTAATTTGAATCTTTGTTTGGTTATTAAACGGATTGGGATATGCAGCTAAAGCAAAATCATCATTAATATTTGTCGAATCATCTGTCTCAACATCTGAAGGACCGCCGCCGTCATCCCGGCAATCATAACATACTTGTCCGCCTAACGAAGGCTCTAAACAAATAAATGCCGTATGCTTGGAAAGAACTCTGTTTGCAATGCTCGTATTGATAATTTCGCTCATTATATTATTACTGCTGCTTCCCTGTGCTTCAAGTTCTTTTATATAACGGCTGACCCACATTTTTATCAAAGTTGTATCCGAATTATCAATCTTATCTTCATCTATCTCAAAGTTTTTTGAAAAGACCGTCCCTTCATAAACACCGTTCATTTCAATTCGGAAAGGAGGTGAACCGTTAAACTTACCGACCTGGAAAATCGGTGCATCTAGAAAAGCACTTGAACCGGTAAGGTTGATATTATATCTCCCGTAACAAAATCCTCCGACAAGACTAGTGTATAGATCGAAGGTGCTGATAAATCCGCCCACACCCTGGAATGTTTTTTCCAATAAAGCCGGATATGTATACCCGTCTCTTATTCGATAGAAATTACCCCCGGTCATTCGTGTAATATTGTTGTAAAAATATTGATTCCCTTCATAGTACTGGTTCCCGATATAAATATAATTGATATTTTGGTTCTGAAAATCGGCAACATGAAATGTAATATCCGATTCAATTGCGTCAACAATATCATCAATTAACTCATTTGCGGATTCGGGATTCATCAATTCATCACTATTTGAAACTATAAGAATAATTCCTTTCGGGCTATGAGAATTTATAAAATCTATTGCATTGCCTATTAATGAAGGGAGATTACTGTAGTTAGAAAGATTAGCCGTGGTAATATTCTGAAATGTATTTTCAATCGTTGCACTATCTGCAGGCAGCCAATCTTCGCTTATACGCTCTATATTCAATTTGGAGAAAGCAATATTAAAACTATCCGAGTCACTCAAGTAATTTAACAATGCCAGCTTAACCCCGTTCAAGATTTCGGTTTTATTTAAAGAAGAGTTAGGAGATTCATAATCGAATAACACCATTATATTGTTACTTGCTTCGGTTGTTAATATTTCGGAAGGAAGAACGGCTAATTGGTAATAGTCTTCATTTGTTTCGGTGAAGGTGCTTAAATAAAAACCGCTTTCCATTGGAGAATTAAGCGAAAACGTTAAACTGTTTCTTAGATATTCTTTGGGAATTACAACCGATTTGTATTCACCGAAGATCGTATCAATTTCCGATTCGAAATCTAAATAATTGTATTCAAGAATTCCCGGGTTATCCCATTTCTCACTTGGATAAACAACAAGTTTCAGATTCTCTACTTGGCTGGCAGAAGTTCTAAGAATTTCGACAGGTAAAGGTGCGGTTACTAAATTGCTTGTCCAATTGGTTGGAACCATATAAGTTATTTTTACTTT
>CAYLVF010000020.1:0-15524 GCA_964387045.1 uncultured Melioribacter sp.
GGGATGATAATTAACGTTGACCAATTTAACTTATATGTGTTTATCGAAATCTCATCTCTTGCAGGTTATGCCCTTATTGGTGTGGGCGACAAAAAAGCTCCGTTTGCCGCATTCAAATATTTGATAATCGGAACCATCGGCGCTTCATTTTATCTTCTTGGAATTGGTTATCTCTATTTTATGAGCGGTACTTTGAATATGACCGATCTTTCCAAAATCCTTCCGCTAATGAATGATAGTCCGACAATTATAGTGGCATTAATTTTAATTGTGGTTGGTTTCGGAATAAAAATGGCAATCTTTCCGATGCACGGTTGGCTGCCGGATTCATATACTTATGCCCCTTCTTCTTCATCTTCTCTCATTGCTCCTATTGGTACTAAGGTCGGTGCGTATGCTATGATTAGATTGCTCTATTTTGTATTCGGTGTTGAGTACTTCAGTAAAGAATTAGTTGCCGCAGATTTAATAGCAATTTTCTCTTCGGCGGGAATTATCTTCGGATCTGTTCTGGCAATTGCACAAAAAGAAATGAAACGAATGTTAGCTTACAGCAGTGTTGCTCAAATTGGTTATATCGGTTTGGGTATTGGTCTGGCAAATCCGTTTGGATTTATCGGTGCGGTTTTGCATTTACTTAATCATGCATTTATGAAAGCAACACTATTTATGGTAGCCGGAAGTATTAGAATGAAAGAAGGTCATTCTGATATTTATAAATTTGACGATACTTATAGAAAAAAATATCCTTGGACGATGGCAGCTTTTACCGTTGCGGCGTTATCAATGGTCGGATTGCCACCTTTAGCCGGATTTTTCAGTAAGTGGTATCTCGCTCTTGGTACAATCGAAAACTCAAGCTGGTTATTTCTTGCAGTAATATTAATAAGCAGTTTACTAAATGCCGTTTACTTTTTTAGAATTCTCGAAAAAGTTTATATGAAATCTCCGGAAGCATCGGAAGTAAAAGAAAAAGTAAAGAGAAATGAAATTCAGTTTTCTATGTTGATGCCGATTTTAGTCTTAGCAATCGGTTTAATTGTGTTGGGTATATTGAACTTTATTATAGTCGAACACATTTATAAAATGATGCCGGAAGGTATGTTGTAAATTTTGTATTTGTCATTCCGAATGAAACGAAGTGGAGTGAGGAATCTCAAATAAAATAGTTTGTTGAGTCATCCATAAAACAAATCGCTTGGAATGACCTTTAGATTAAGAATAGCTTATGGAAATAATTTCTACATATAATTCTGCAATCCCATTTTATGCCGTGATGGTTTCGCTGCTGGCTGTTCCGTTAATTATCCTCAGCAGAAACAATCCGAATTTACGTGAAGGTTGGACTATACTTGCAGCAGTTGTGAAGTTTGCTTTAGTGTTAACTCTGCTCCCTGCAGCATTGGAAGGCGAAGCAGCAGTATTTAATATTTTAGAAATTGCACCCGGCATCGAGCTCGCACTAAAGGCTGATCAATTCGGAATTTTCTTTGCAATCATTGCATCGGGTTTGTGGATATTCACTTCGTTTTATTCAATCGGTTATGTACGCGGAAATGACGAGAAAAAACAGACCCGTTACTTCGCAAGTTTTGCAGTTTGTCTTTCTGCAACAATCGGAATTGCATTCTCGGAAAACCTTCTCACGTTTATAATTTTTTATGAAGTGTTAACGATTGCAACTTATCCTCTCGTCATTCACAAAGAAAACAAAGAGGCAATTGCAGCAGGCAGAAAGTATTTACTCTATACATTAACAGCCGGTGTTCTTCTAATTGCCGCAGCCGGATTAACTTATAATTACACAAACACTTTAGATTTTTCTGCCGGTGGAATTTTTAACAATGTCGACTTATCACAAGATGCTGTGATTGTTTTGTTTATGTTGTTCTTAGCAGGAGTGGGAGTTAAAGCCGGTATTATGCCCTTACACAGCTGGCTTCCCGCTGCAATGGCAGCACCGACTCCGGTTAGCGCATTGCTTCATGCTGTTGCAGTTGTTAAATCCGGTGTGTTCGGTGTTGTAAGAGTAGTGGGATTCGTTTTCGGTCCCGAAATGATGGAGCAATATGGTTTGAATAATATTTTATTTGTGTTTGCCGGGACAACCATAATTCTTGCATCTCTGCTTGCATTCAAACAAGATAATTTAAAAAAACGACTTGCTTATTCAACAATCGGACATTTATCATACATCGTGCTTGGTGTGTCACTTCTTTCTACATCCGGATTTACCGGGGGTATCCTGCATATTTCAACTCATGCAACAATGAAAATAACATTATTCTTTTGTGCAGGCGCGATTTATGTAAATCTTCATAAAGAAAATATTAGTCAACTTGATGGCATTGCAAAAGTGATGCCTTGGACGATGGCTGCTTTTACAATCGGTTCGATCGGCTTAGCAGGCATTCCGCCAATCAATGGTTTCATAAGCAAATGGTTTTTGGGCGCCGGTTCAATTGAAGCCGGTATGGATATAGGATTAACTATTTTATTATTGAGCGGATTATTAAACGCAGGATACTTCTTCCCTATTATTTATCGCGCTTACTTTAAAGAAGGAACCGGTTTGGAAAATTACGGTGAGGTGAACAAACTTATGGTTGTTCCAATCGTTATCACGGCAACGCTTTCAGTTTTATTCGGTTTGTTCCCCGATTTATTTTTCAACTTTTTTGATTTAGCCGCAAGTATTACAACTGATGTAATGAGAGGATTTTTAAGATGAAAAAATGGCATTGGATATTATTGGGTGTTATTATGCTGATAACTCTGTTTGCCGAGTTCGTGTTGCTGGCAGATTATCCCCAAAAACATTGGTGGAGTTACATTCCCGCATTTTACATTCTTTGGGGATTCGTTGGTTGTGTTGCTATAATTTATATCTCAAAGTGGCTGGGTAAATTATTCATTCAAAGGAAAGAAGATTATTACGATGCAGATTAGTATGTTCATAGCTCCCGCATATTATATGATTCTAGGTGCACTTGTTTTACCGTTGCTGCCGAAAATAATTCGTGCCGGAAGTTTTCTGCTTTTTCCATTGATAGCATTGATTACAATCTGGTCTTTCCCCGACGGTTATTTAATAAAAGCCGACTTCCTTAACTATCAATTAATTATTGGTGAGTTTAACAAGCTAAACAGAGTCTTCGGAACCATCTTTTCAATTATAGCAATTATCGGTGGAGTCTATTCATATCACTTAAAAGAAAAGGGTCAGCAGTCTGCGGCTTTGCTTTATGCCGGTGGGGCGCTCGGAGTAACATTCGCGGGTGATTATTTCACGCTCTTTATTTTTTGGGAATTGATGGCGGTTGCATCAACTTATTTAGTTTGGGCAAGACGAACTAAAGAATCTGCTAATGCCGGAATGCGATATTTATTAGTTCACCTCTTTGGCGGAAGTTTACTTCTTGCCGGTATTATTCTAAACATTTCGAATACGGGTTCAATAGTTATTACAAATCTTACTCCTGACGGCTCACTTTCGTCTTGGTTAATTTTATTGGGTGTTGCGTTAAACACAGCAATTCCGCCATTGCACGCTTGGCTCGCTGATGCTTATCCTAAAGCAACCGTTACAGGTGCTGTTTTCTTGAGTGCGTTTACTACCAAATCTGCCGTATTAATTCTTATTAAAATTTTTGCCGGTTGGGAAGTATTAATTTTCTTCGGTGTGATGATGGCGCTGTATGGGGTTGTATATGCCGTACTTGCAAATGATATTAGAGAAATACTTGGGTATCATATAATCAGCCAGGTTGGTTACATGGTTGCCGGTGTCGGCATCGGAAGCGAGATGGCAATTAACGGAACTACTGCTCATGCGTTCAGCCACATTTTGTATAAAGCACTACTGTTTATGGGTGCAGGGGTTGTTCTTCATACAACGGGAAGAAGTAAACTAACAGAACTTGGCGGAATAGCAAAAAAACAGCCGGTTACTTTATGGCTTTATATGATAGGAGCATTTTCGATTTCCGGTTTTCCACTGTTCAACGGATTCATAAGTAAATCAATGGTTGTATCAGCAGCCGGCGAAGCACATTTTGATACGGCTATGTTATTGTTATTGCTTGCATCAGTCGGTACATTTTTACACACCGGATTAAAACTCCCTTACTTTACATGGTGGAGTAAATCAAAAGAAGAAATCGAACCAACAAAACCGCCGGTTAACATGCACGTGGGAATGCTCCTCGCCGCAATTCTTTGCACATTGTTTGGGGTATATCCAACACTACTTTATGATCACTTACCGTTCACTGTTAATTATGAGCCATATACAATTTATCATCTCACAGAATCGGTGCAGATTTTAACATTTACATTTATCGCGTTCTGGTTGCTTCGTAAAAAACTTGAAGGAGAACCGACCCTTGCTCTTGACACCGATTGGTTTTATAGGAAACCGGCTAAAGCAGTACAAAAAGTTTTTGTGGATGGAGTCGAAGCTGTATTTAATTACACAGAAAAACTCACTCTTGTTCTATCAAAAGAGATAATTAGAGTTAGCCGCAATCCATTAATACTTTTTGATAAAAATGAGTCGGATAGAGATTATGATCCCGATTTACATCGTGCAACAACTCATCTTCTATTAATGTTGATTATCCTGAGCTTTGCTGTTTTTTTCCTTTTTAGTATTATTATATAATCAAACACGAAATCCATTTAGTTTATCTAGTGCGTTTTTAACAAGCGCCTCTTTCGTAAAAATAAAGAAGGAACTTCATGCGAAAATTTTTATTATCCATAATTTTGTTTTCATCACTATTTGCACAAGAAAAAATTATAGTGGGTACAAAAGTAGCAGAGCCGTTTGTAATTCTGGATAATGGAAAGTGGAGCGGTTTATCATTCGATCTCTGGGAAAAAATTTCATCAGAATTACAATACGAATATGAAGTAAGAGAATATGATTTAGAGGGATTGGTGACCGCAGTTGAAAAGGAGGATATTGACATTGCTGTTTCGCCTTTAACAATTACTGCTGATCGCGAAGAAAGAATGGATTTTACCCTTCCCTATTTGGTTACCGGATTAAGCATAGCAGTTGGGGTAAAAGAAGAACCCGGCATTTTAAACTTGGCAAAAAATTTACTTTCGGTCGAGTTTATAAGTACGGTTGGAGTTCTTGTAATTATTTTATTTCTTGTTGGACTTTTAACCTGGTTCTTTGAACGAAAGAAAAACCCCGAGCATTTCGGCGATGGAAAATCGAAAGGATTGTGGTCAAGTTTTTGGTTTGCTGCTGTTACAATGACCACCGTTGGATACGGTGACAAAACTCCTAAATCCGTCGGTGGAAGAATTATTTCTCTAATTTGGATGTTTACGGCAATTATAATTATTTCAGGTATAACCGCGACGATTGCTTCGGCTTTAACTGTCAGCAGGCTTGAAACCAAAATTAAAGGATTGAATGACCTTTACAGTACAAGCGTTGGAACCATTCCAAGTTCAACCGCAGAAAGTTTTCTTGTCGATAAAAGAATTAATTATTTGTCGTATGATAACGTCTCGAAAGGTTTAGATGCAATCGCAAACGGTGATCTCGACGCATTTGTTTATGATGCTCCAATAATGAAATATCTAATTAAGAAAAAAGGTCTTTCTGGAAAAGTTAAGGTGCTGCCAAACGAGCTTGAACAAGTCTATTATGGTTTTGCTCTTCATGAAGGAAGCCAATTAAGAGAACCTTTGAATCGAAGAATTATAGATATTATTAGCAATCCGTCTTGGGAGGATTTACAATATAAATATTTTGGCGAGTAACAATTTATTTTCTCTTCGTATTTACATAACATAGCTCTCTCGTAAACATTTCATATCTTTGTGAAATGAAAACAAAAGAACAAATACACCTCCCCGGAGGCAATTCCCAGCTTAACTACGCATTAGAAAATATCGATTTTATCGGAAAAACAATTCTTGTTATTGGTGCCGGCAGCGAGCTTGCAGCAAAACTTTTTCTTAATAACGGTGCTTCAAAAGTTGAACTGATAGTCGAAGATTATGACTCGCTATTAAATTCAAAAATATTACTCGATGATATTGAGTCATTAAACCCCAAGATGATGGATTTTGAGATTACCGATTTTAACGAGAATACTTTTGATATTGTTTATGCTCAAGCATCCATATCGGGAAGTAAACGAAATAGAATTATAAAAGAAATCAAAAGAATAATTAAGAATGATGGGATTTTGATAGTTGGTGAAATTGTAAAACTTGAAAAATTGGTGCCGCAGTTTGTACAGGATATGTTCGGCGATTCTGATTTGGATCCGCTTTTTACTGATGACATAAAAAATTACTATTTCCAACGTGGTTGGGATGTACAGGAAATTATCGATCATTCTGCTATACTGAACGAATACTATTCAAAAAATCTTGAGCTGTTGAATAAATCTCTTAAAGAATTATCCGATAACGAGAAAAGTTATTACAAAAAGTTGATTAACCAAATCAGTCATCAATCCAAAGCTTATTTGAGACAAGGTGCTGATAGATTCATTGGTTTTTTCACTCTAAAAGCATTTTTGAACGATCGTTAATATGAAAAAAGGTGACTTTTTAGAATTAGAAATAACGGGATACGCTTTTGAGGGCAAAGGTATTGCGAAAATCAAACGTGATGCTTCCGATAAAAAATATGTAATTTTTGCAGATGGCTCATATCCCGGAGACAAAGTCAAAGTTGAGCTTCGTAGAATTAAAAAATCATATGCCGAATCAAAAGTAATTGAAGTTATAAATCCTTCCGAAGAAAGAACCCAAGCACGGTGCAAGTATTTTGGAACCTGTGGTGGATGCAAACAGCAGGATTTAAGGTATGACTCTCAGCTAAAGTACAAATCTGAACAAGTAAAAGATGTCTTTGAACGAATCGGTGGATTAAGGGACTTTGAAATTTTGCCGATTGTACCATCAAAGAGAACATTTTATTATCGCAATAAAATGGAATTTTCTTTCGCTGATAAACGATGGTTGTTTCCGGAAGAGATTAATAATAAAGACGAAATCACTGATCAGAATTTTGCATTAGGACTGCACATTCCCCGTATGTTCGACAAGGTTTTAGACATTAACGAGTGTTATCTTCAATCTGAGGAGAGTACAAAAATTCTTAATTTTACCCGTGACTTTTTTAAGTCGAAAGGAACCACGATATACTCTACCAAAACTCACGAAGGGTATTTACGAAATCTTGTTATCAAACAATCACACCACATAAATGACTTAATGGTAAATTTGGTAACATCAAAATTAGATGAGCAACTGTTCGGAAAATATACGGATGAACTTCTCAAACTTGAGCCGAAAATCACAACTATTGTAAATAATATAAACGAGAAAAAAGCTCAAGTAGCAATTGGCGATTCTGAGCAAGTTTTTCACGGAAATGGAGTAATCTTTGATAAAATCGGTCAATTTTTGTTCAGAATCAGTCCAAATTCATTTTTCCAAACAAATACAATACAAGCCGAAAATCTCTATAAAACAGCTTTAGATTTTGCCGAATTTTCAGGAGATGAAATTGTATATGACCTTTATTCCGGAGCAGGTACAATTTCAATTTTTATCTCGACTCACGTAAAAGAAGTTTACGCCTTCGAAAGCGTTGAAGATGCGGTAAAAGACGCATATACAAATGTAGAATTAAACAAAGTAACAAACGTTCACTTTGTATTGGCTGACTTAAACAAGTCATTCCTTCCGGTATTAACCGAAAAATTAATTCCGAAACCCGATGTTTTAATATCCGATCCGCCGCGTGCGGGTATGAATCCCAAAACAATTAGCGATGTTATTGAGCTCTCACCTAAGAAAATAGTTTATGTAAGCTGCAATCCGGCAACACAAGCAAGAGACATAAAGTTGCTTATCGAAGCAGGATATAAGTTAATAAAAATTAGACCGGTAGATATGTTTCCGCACACCTACCATATTGAAAATGTAGCGCTGCTTGTGAAAGAATAATTTGTAAATTTAAATGAGAATTAAATTGGGGTGAGAAAAAATGAAAATCATTATTACGCTTTTTCTTATTATCGGTTTTTCAACATTAATCAACGCACAAGAATTTGAGATATTCGAAAAATATTTTGAAGATTCCACATTAAGAATCGATTACATTCATAGTGGTGATGCAAAAACGGAAAGCATCGAAGTAGTTAAGAAATTTAAATTCGGAAGCTGGGCGAGCAGCAGAAAAAACTTAATCGATAATTTTAACAACGGTGCCTATTATCTTAAACTTTATGATCCAAATACCAATGAGGTAATCTATTCAAAAGGCTTTGACAGTTACTTTAAAGAATATCAAACGAGTCAAGATGCAATTGATGGCAACGTAAAAGATTTCGAAGAAGTGGCATTAGTCCCCTTTCCAAAAGTACCGGTTAAATTTGCAATTGAGAAAAGACAAGACGACGATTCTTTCAAGGAAGTGTATGGTTTAAACATCAATCCCGAAGAAGATTCTTTTGGCGTTTTACATGTTGATTATTCTGATTACACAATAATTAAATCACATATCAGCGGCGATCCTCATTCAAAAGTTGATGTTGTAATTCTGGGTGATGGTTATACAATTGACGAAGTAGAAAAATTCGAAAAAGATGTTAATCATTTTACCGAAGTATTTTTCTCACTTGAACCATATTCCTCAATGAAAGAGTATTTTAATATTTATGGTGTGTTAAATCCATCCGAAGAGAGCGGAGTTGATGAACCCCGTGCAGAAATATTTAAAGAAACCTCTCTTAACTCTACATTTAATTCTATGGGCTCTGAAAGATATTTGTTAACCGAATCTGTTCATGCAGTTTATGATGCTGCTTCTGCTGTTCCGTTTGATGCGATCTTTATAATGGCTAATCACAAACGTTACGGTGGTGGTGGTATTTATAATTTTTATTGTACGTTTACTTCCGATACGCAATTCCGCGATTATGTTTTCCTTCACGAATTCGGTCATTCTTTTACCGGACTTGCAGATGAGTATTATACATCCGATGTAGCATATTCCGATTTTTATAAACCCGACAAAGAACCTGCCGAGCCAAACATCACTGCGCTTTTGGATAAAGATAATATGAAATGGAAAAGTTTAGCAGATGATACAACTCCTCTTCCAACGCCTTGGAATAAGGAAGAGTTTGATGCAATGGATTTTGAATGGCAGAAAGAAAGGCGAAAACTAAACAACGAAATTGCCGAGCTTAAAAAGAACATAGCTCCTAAAGAAAAAATTGAAGCTGCTGAACAGAATTATGACAGACTGGATAAAGCGCACAGCGATAAAGTTGATGCTCATCTGAGAGCAAACGAGTACTACGGGAAAGTCGGGGCATTTGAGGGAGCCGGCTATATGCAATATGGTTTTTATAGACCGATGCTCGATTGCATTATGTTTTCGAAAGGAGTAAAACCGTTTTGCGTTGTTTGTCAAAGTTCAATCAAAAAAGTGATTCTGCATTATACTGAGGATTAGCTTTTTCTTATGAATATTTTAGGACAACCTATTAAAATCAATATCGGAGCAATAAAAATGATACGCTACACAAAAATATATTTGCTTTCCTTTTCCCTAATCCTTCTTATAATTTCTTGTTCTTCTTTAAATCCGGTGAATGATTTTTTCGGAATTGAATTGCCCGAAGAAGAATACCACAATTTTAAAATAAGGGCATACACCGAAGAAACAGGAATCTCTTATTACAGCAACAACAAAATGAATCCCAATTTTTATGCTTGGGCTGAAGTAGAATCAAAAAATTTAAGGATTATGATTAACAATGCTACAGATGAAACAATAAATATGAACAGAAACGAAGATCAATATATTTTAAGACTCACTGACGGAAGCGAAGTCCTTTTACCACTAGACCCCATTAAATTGCATCGTTATCCTGTTTATATTAACCCCGGAGAATCAGTTGAAATTTTTCTACAGCTTCCTCAAGCTTTTTGGACAAATGTAGAAAAAATTATTCCTGGGAATCGGGACGAACAAAACCTAAGACAATACGACGAAAAATCTCCTGTTAACTTTGATAAGAGCGGTATTGCTTTTATAAAAGTTGAATTGGAAGCCGGAAGAACAATTTTTCTGAAATTCGTCCCTCAAAGCAGTAGAGGAAATTGAACGTATTAAAATAAATGGATTGTTGTAACCTACGAGGTAACTTGCTTTGCGACCTCGTAGGTTGCTGTTTATACCAACTCAGCATTCAACTTAATATCAACACCGGCAAGGGCTCTGGAAACAGGGCAGCCTTTTTTTGCACCTTCGGCTACTTCTTGAAATTTCGCTTCATCAATATTTGGAATTTCAGCTTTGCAGTTAAGCGTAATTTCAGTAATGCTGAATCCTGCATCACCTTTAACTAAATTAACTTTTGCTTCTGTGCTGATTGATTTCGGATCGAAACCTTCTTTTTCCAAAGCAGCGGAAAAAGCCATCGAGAAACACCCTGCATGTGCGGCAGCTATCAATTCTTCCGGATTTGTTCCCGTTCCTTCTTCAAATCGTGAAGAAAAAGAATACTGTCCTTCGTAAGCACCGCTTTCCATTTTCATAGTTCCATTACCATCTTTTAACTTACCGTTCCACACGGCTGATGCTTTTCTTGTTGGCATATTGCCTCCTTTTTATATAATTGATATAATGTCTTAAATTTTGCTTTCGTAAATATACAGAAAAGTGAAGAACTCCTTCTAGATCAACGACCGGATAGGATGCCTATTTACCTAAATGATACCGGTAAATATTTTTCGGAATAGCGATATAATAAAATGTTGCCATGTTTATAAAGAACATCTTTTATAAACTATTCGAAACTTACTATAATATTTACAACTTCGGTTCTACTTCCCGTTCTGACAGGCGGTCCCCATCCTGCAAAACCACTTGATACATAATAATGAGTATTTTCTATTTTTTTGTATCCCCAACTTATTTCATAAATCCTTGATGTAATATAATTCAACGGCCATAATTGTCCGTGATGTGTATGTCCGGATAACTGCAAATCAATTCCGTTTTCTCTCGCAATATGAAGATTGTGTGGTTGATGATCCAAAAGAATTATGGGCAAGTTTTTGTTTATTGTTTTTGTTATTGCTGATAAATCTTTTCTTTGATCATCGGTAAAGCGATTTATGCTTAAGTCTTCTCTGCCGACCAGATAAAAAACTGAGTCAATTAATATTGCGGTATCACGTATTACGGTTACTCCGTGATCTTCCATATAATCAACTGCGGCATTAACACCGCCAATAAATTCATGATTCCCGGTTACTGCGTAGACACCGTATTTAGATTTTAACAACTTTAAACTATCTCCGAGATTATCTTTTATAATCGGACCAAGATCTTCGTCAAAAATGTCCCCGGGAAGCAAGACAATGTCAGCATTGAGAGAATTAACTTTTTCAACAAAATCATCCAATCTTTTTTTCCCAACGATAGTGCCTAAATGAAGATCAGAGGCAACAACAATATTTAACGAGTTTAATTGAGAGTCTTTTTTCGGAATTGTGATCTCAAATTTATGAATCCTGGGATTAAGAAAATTTATATGACCATAAATTACTATTGCTATTACAATTCCAATAACTGATAAAAGCGAAACCACTTTTACCTTTGCATAATTTTCAGTTATAAATGAAGGAAAAATCCCGAAGAAATGATTTAAGATTCTGAGTAAATCAAAAAGCAAGGCAAACAAAAAGAAATACAAAATGAAAGCCAGCCAAAATGAACCGATCCATACAAGAGTCTCTGTAAACCAATTGAGCATGTAATTTTCTAAAATTCTTCCCGCCCAAAAGGTTATGGCTATAAAGATGAAGAAAACAATATAGTAATTACGCAACACTGATTCTTTTGGAAGAGCTTGAAGACCACGAATAAAGATATAGTAATTAACCGATCCATAGACTAAAAGCACAACCGAAATAAAAATTATAAAACTCCAAAATTTCATTTTATCCTTTGCTGATGTTATAAGCTAAACAAAGTTTACGACCAAATAATTCATTTTCTTTTTTCGATCAAAACAGCAACGAGCCAGCAAAACAATGCCCAAAAGAGCCCGATCATCCATCCGGCTAAAACATCGGTTGGGTAATGTACGCCAAGATAGATTCTGCTTAATCCAACTATAAACGAGATAATTAGTGCAGCGGTTATAATGAATATTCTGCTTTTTCGTGAGTTTTCGATTCTTGAAATCAAAACTGCTAGGGAGAGATAAACAACTGCCGACATGGCGGAATGTCCGCTCGGAAAGCTCATAGTTATTTCTGATGCTAAATAAAGTGCGGTATCCGGTCTTTCTCTTGAGAAAATAAATTTTAATACTTGAACGAGAATTCCTCCGCCAATTGACGCTGTTAATACATATATAATTGACCGGTATTCTTTCTTAAGCAATAAAAACAAGACAACCAAAAGAACAATAATTGTTAGTATCGTTGAACTTCCAAGTGATGTAATATCTCTAACTATATAAGGAAATCTTTCATTGCCGATGGGATTTCGCGGGTTATCTACATCTCTGAAGAGTAATAGAATTTGATTATCTATCGAAGCCGTCTTTCCCTCTGTTACGGCATCCGCAATTTCTACAAATAAGAATAACGATAGTATCATTCCCAGCAAAACAAACAAGAACGAAATTTCACGAGGAAAATATTTATTTATTTTAAGACGAATTTTATCTATTAACATTATTCTCAGGAGAATTAATCTTGGCAAAAATAAGAAAGGTTTAGGAGAGATGTTTATCTTAACAAGCAAAAGAGGGATGTGGTTCATTAATAAATTAAATGAGCCAATCTGTTTGTCGAGTAAAGACTCTATTGAGTATGTCATTTTCTTTTGATTAAATTAGATATACAAATTTTATTTCATTTGGCGGGTTTATCCCGTTAACAATGCTTTTAAGTAAAATTGATAATGCTGTTTCGCGTAATAAAGGATATTCCTTCCTATTCCTCATTATATTTAGTTCTCACCTGCTATATGTAAATTCTATTCCCTCAATAAAAAACAATGCTTGTAAAAACTTCTCTGATTCGTGCAAAAGAGTACAAATTGGTGATAAAAAAAATATCCCGGCTGAAAAATTCATTACAAAAGAGAGTTGGACACGGTTTAATGTTCGTGATTTATGCAATGTGAATCACTTAATTTTGTTTATTTCCGAAGCCGACATTAAAAATAAAATCCCCTTTGCTAATGGTGTCGGATTAGCATCCGATTTTCGAATAGCATTACGTGTTTATTCCAAAAATAATTTTGCCCGTTCACCTCCATGTTAAGTTATTTATTTCTATTTGTTTCACATAAATAATTATTCTTGAAAAGTCGAACGATTGTTTGGAATTATACTATTATCAAAAAGCTCTAGTTGTTAATAGAGATTTATACCTAACAAATTTCATGAGGCATATAATGTCACAAAAAAATATAGAACCTAAAAGAACAGCAAAAGATTGGTATAAAGATTTAGCTGTACTTTTTTCACCATTTATATTGATGATTATACTTTACTTGCTGTTTTTTACTTAAACTTCTGTGTGAGGCGGATTCTAATCCGCCTCGCTAAATATTAAGGAGAGAAAGTATGAATGCAAAGAGATCACTTCTTTTTATAGTATTATTTTTATTTGCACAATTCTACTTGACTGCTCAAGACGTTTATGTTTACAAAATGATTGGCAAACCCAAATCACAAGTTGTAACCGCTTATGGGAAACCTGCTCATACCGACAATAGTAATCCGAGCATGGTTTGTTTCTTTTACAAAAAGAACCAAAATAGCATGGTGTTTGTATCCGACGAAAATTCTGTTTTTCAAGCAGAGGCGAATCTTTTTTATTCTGGAGAAACAGAATCAATGAAATTATTAAACAAAGTTGTTCAAAGCGCAATTGAAGATGGTTTTTCATCCGATACTTTGTCAACATCTCATTTTAAACTACATAAACCCGGTGTTGATTTTAATATTGCTTTCTTAAAAGATGCCGGGGGATCACTTAATAAAATAAGCGTTAAAGCCGCGCGGAAAGAATAACTTAGAAAAAATACTATTTTGCATACATTAGATTTATTACTTTCTTCTGAAAAACAGCTTCTTCTTTTTATCCCATTTTGATATTAACTTAGCGAATAAGAATTTCTCCACTCAACGGAAATTACAATGAAAGAGATGTGGGATGAACGGTTCGCCAAAAAAGAGTATGCATATGGCAAAGCACCAAATGAATTTTTCAAGCAGGAAATAGATAAAATTACTCCCGGCAGACTTTTACTGCTTGGAGAGGGAGAGGGGAGAAACGGGATTTATGCTGCTACATTTGGATGGATTGTCGATGCCGTTGATTGGAGTATCAAGGGAAAAGAAAAAGCCGAACAACTAGCGCTTGAGCAAGGTGTTAAAATTAATTATATCATTTCCGATCTTTCCGAGTATAAGCCAAGAGAAAATTATTACGACGCAATTGGGCTAGTTTTTATTCACCTTGAGCCTGAATTGAGATTTAGAATACACAGAAATGTGACTTGTTCATTAAAAAGTGGGGGAGTTGTTATTCTAGAATCTTATGAAAAGGAACAATTGAATAATTCTTCCGGTGGCCCTAAAGATTCAGAATTACTATATTCACTAGAAGACATTTTCTCTGATTTTTACGATTTAGATATCCTTTCTTTCTCGAAAGAATCCGCCTTACTAAATGAAAGCAAAATACATAGTGGAACTGCCGAGATTATTCGATACGTAGGAAAAAAAGAATAATTACCTCCAGACAAACCTGAGGAAACTCGAAAAACTATCTCTTGACAAATGAGTTTCCGTTTGTTAATTTAGAAACCAGAAAAACTAAATTGGTTTCCGATGAAAGAGTTATCAGAAAGTCTAAAAATCCTCGAGTTTTGCGAAACTCATTTTATGCACTATGGTTTCCACAAAACCACAATGGAAGAAATAGCAAAAGAGCTTCGTATCAGCAAAAAGACCATTTACAAACACTTTTCCAGCAAAGACGATCTTGTCCGAGCCGTTTTTATCAGAATCAGAAATGATCTTGCCTCTCAAATTGAGGCAACTATTAATGGTAGCGGCGATACAATGATAAAACTTTACAAAATCAGCAGATTGTTTTCAAACAGAATTGCCGCAATTTCTGATAATTGGCTAAACGATCTCCAGTTTTATGCCCCGGATGTTTGGCGGGAAGTGGAAGAATTTAGAACTAATATGATGCAGAAAAATATGCTGATTCTGGTTGGACAAGGAAAAGCCGAAGGTTTGATTATAGATTATCCCAACACAATTATTATGGGAGTGCTCATTTCTGCTATTCAAGGTGTAGTTAATCCAAACTTTGTTTTACATAACAACATATCCCTTCATGAAGCAGGCGAACTAACTCTTGAAATAGTTTTTTCCGGCATTTCAACTAAAAAGGGAAGAAAATTATTTAAACAATATAAATCA
>CAYLVF010000021.1:0-15387 GCA_964387045.1 uncultured Melioribacter sp.
TATAAATCAGGTAATTGATATGAAAAAATTACTTGCGGTTGTTTCGATTATCGCCTTTTTAATTAGCTGCGGCGATAAAGGAGATAAAAATGAAATTATTCTATCGGGAACCGTAGAAACCACAAACATAACTTTAAGTTCTCAAGTAACTGGATTCGTTCAAAAATTAATCGCTCATGAAGGAAGCAGAGTAACCGCTGGCGATACACTTCTAATAATCGATCCGGAAACCTACCTTTTACAGCTTATGCAAGCAGAAGCTCAGCTTAGTATGGCAAAATCAAAGCTTGATTTGCTCGTTAAGGGTGCACGAAGTGAGGACAAAAATCAAGCCTTCGAGGCAATGAATCAAGCAAATGCGAGTTTTGAAAATGCAAAAGCAGATTTTGAGCGAATGGAAAATTTATTCGAAAATCAATCAATTACAAAAAAACAGTATGACGATGCGAAAACAAGATTAATAATTGCAGAAGCTCAGCTTAATTCCGCTAAACAGAAACTAAAAAAAATCGAGAACTTTGCCAGACCCGAAGAGTTAGATCAGGCTAAAGCAGCTTGTGATGCCGCCGCAGCTAATGTAGATTTGCTTCAAAAAAGAGTGAACGATTGTTACATTTTGTCGCCACTAGACGGAATTTTGGTGAAAAATTATGCTGAAATCGGAGAAACCGTAAATCCACAGAGTTCTCTTGTGAAAGTCTCAAATTTGGCTGAGGTTGAAGTCATTGTATATGTTCAAGAAAAAGATCTTGGCCTAGTTAAGCTAGGGCAGAAATCCGAAATATTTTCCGACTCTTATCAAGACAAACCTTATGAAGGAAAAGTGACTTACATTTCTCCCGAAGCAGAATTCACGCCAAAAAATATTCAAACCAAGGAAGAAAGAACGAAGTTAGTTTTTGCTGTAAAAATTTCCGTTCCAAATCCTGACTATGAGCTTAAAGCCGGAATGCCGGTAGATGCCGTTATTTATTTAAACTGAATTGAGCATTGATCAAGCTAATTGGGCAGATTAACACAGAAATATCAGTGAAAATCTGTCGATTCAATATCGTATATGTTTGAGAAAAATAATAATGCGATCAATAATAAAAATAGAAGCTCTTACAAAAAATTACGGCGAGATAGAAGCCGTTAAAGGTATATCCTTCGAAGTTGCGAAGGGCGAAATGTTCGGGCTAGTCGGTCCGGATGGCGCCGGTAAAACAACAACTATCAGAGTTTTGTGCGGACTTATAAATCCGGATAGCGGGAGTGCGTCATTAATCGGAAAAGATATTACAAAAGAAAAACAAGCCGTACAAAATGAAATTGGATATTTGTCACAACGATTTAGTCTTTACGGTGATTTAACTGTTGACGAAAACATCGAGTTCTTCGCAGATATTCATAACGTAAATCATTACGAAAAACGAAGAGATGAACTGCTTGAGTTTACGCGACTCACAAATTTTAGAGACCGGTTGGCAGATAATCTTTCCGGTGGAATGAAACAGAAACTTGCACTCGCCTGCTCTTTAATTCACAAACCGCAGATTTTATTTTTAGATGAACCCACAACCGGCGTCGATCCGGTATCCCGGCGCGACTTTTGGAAGATTCTTTCCAACCTAATTAAAGAAGGCATCACAATTTTTATGACAACGCCGTATCTCGACGAAGCGGAACGGTGCAACCGTGTTGCAATGATGAACAAAGGAGAAATTATTGCAATCGACAAACCGGCTGAAATCAAGAAGTCAATTAACAAACAAGTGATTGAAATTGTCTGCACGCCTGTGCGTAAAGCGTATGAAATTTTAAATGATAAATACGAATCGCAGATGTTCGGCGATAGAATAAACTTAGTTGTTGATGATGAATCAAAAGATTATCCCGAAATCGAAAAACTTCTTCATCAAAACGAAATAACCATAAACGATAAACGAGTTGTCACACCATCGCTAGAAAATGTTTTTATGCACTTAATAAAAGAAGCAAGTTAACAGGTAATCAAAATGAAAAAATTACTTACGACGCTTTTGTTTGTGTTCGGAGTTATAATCGCACAAGAAAGAACACTTACTTTAGAAGAAAGCCTGCAAATAGGTTTGCAGAACAGCAAGCAGATAAAAATATCTAAAGCGGCATTAATAAGCAGCGAAGCTAAAATAACCGAAGTCGGCTCACAAATGCTGCCGCGGTTGAGTTTCGGTGCATCTTATACAAGATTGAGTGATGTTAAACCTTTCCAGGTTAGTGTTCCGTTTGCTCCAAATCCGATTACTATTCAAGAAACGATTTTAAATAACTATCAACTCAAACTTTCACTACAGCAACCGTTGTTTACGGGATTTAGATTGTCGTCACTAAAAAGCGCAGCGGAATACAACAATAAAGCAGTAGAATTTGAGCACACAAAAGAAATAAATGAAGAAGCGCTTCGAATACATCAAGCATTTTGGAATTACTATAAATCTCAAAAAGTACTTCAACTTATTGAAGAAAATTTGAAATCATTGGAGAAACACTTAGCCGATACAAAAAACTTTTTAGAAAACGGTCTCGTTACGAAAAATGATTTGCTGAAATTAGAAGTACAATATTCAAACACAGAGTTGAAAAGAATTGACGCTAAGAATGCGGTCGAACTTTCTCGAACTGCTTTTAACAAAGCAATGGGTTTGCCGCTTAATACAAGCTCACAGGTAATGGCAGAAGAACCGCAGGCAGTCACAATCACAACAAAGTTTGATGACCTGTTAAACGAAGCTCTCCAAGCACGTGAAGAAATAAAATCACTCGAATACAAAATTAAAGCCGGTGAAGAAAACATTGACGCTGCACAAGCGGGATGGTTTCCGTCAATTTTTCTTTTCGGCGATTATTATTACAGCAGACCAAACCAAAGAATTATGCCGCTTGAAGATAAGTTTGAAGATACTTGGGCGATCGGTGTAGGACTAAATTGGAACATTTTAGATTGGGGTGAAACATCGGCAAAAACCACACACGCCGAGCAGCAGTTAATTCTAGCGGAAACGACTCATCAAATAATTAAAGAAAATATCGAGTTGGAAGTTTATAAAAATTACTTGACCGCGCTGAGTGAATTTGAAAAAGTAACTGTTTCAAAGAAATCAGTTGAACAAGCGGAAGAGAATTACAGAATATCAAAAGACAAATACAACCAGCAGCTTGCAACAAGCACCGACTTAATCGATGCGGAGGTTGCTTTATTAAATGCACAAACAAATCTAACTAATGCGTTAGTTGATTTAAAATTAGCTAAAACGAAACTTGAGAAGTCAGTTGGTAGACCCATTTATTAATCATAAAAAATCATAACAATCATAATGATCAGTGTTCCATTGCTTTAGGGGAGCACTGATTTATTAAGATGATTATGATCACTGAAGATGAACTCAATTGAAGTAAACAACCTGACAAAACACTTCGGCAAGTTCACCGCCGTCGATAACATTTCCTTCAACGTAAAAGAGGGAGAAGTGTTCGGATTTCTCGGTGCTAACGGAGCGGGCAAATCCACAGCTATTAGAATGTTGTGCGGAATACTTTCGCCGACTTCCGGCGATGCATTGGTTGGCGGTTACAGCGTGATGAACGAACCGGACAAAGTAAAAAAAGTAATCGGATATATGTCACAAAAATTTTCTCTCTATAACGATTTAACAGTTGAAGAGAATATCAATTTCTTCGGCGGTGTATATGGATTGAAAGGAAAAAAATTCAACGAAAGAAAAAACTGGGTGCTGGATATAGCGAACTTAAGAGGAAAAGAAAAACTTTTAACCGGCTCTCTTCCCGGCGGTATTAAACAACGACTAGCTTTAGGAACCGCCGTAATACACGAACCCGAAATTGTATTTCTTGACGAACCGACGAGCGGTGTTGATCCGATTTCAAGAAGAAATTTTTGGGATTTAATCAACGATCTCTCTGCGAATGGAACAACAGTTTTTGTTACAACTCATTATTTAGAAGAGGCGGAATACTGCAACAACATAACTCTAATTAATGCAGGAAAATTAATTGCGGAAGGAAGCGCAAAAGAACTTAAAACTAATTATCTCAAAAACACAATTTTAGAAATTGAGTGCGACAGAGTTGTTGACGCTTTAGAAATATTAGAAAAACAAAATTTCGTTGACGAAACATCTATCTTCGGCAACAACATTCATATAATCGTTAATGATAACTTTAAAAGCGAAGAACAAATTACAACTACATTAACCGAAGAACATTCAATCGCAATAAAACGAATTGACAAAATTGTCCCAACGCTTGAAGATGTATTTATTCATTTATTGGATAAAGAGTACAACAAATGATTAGCACTAATAGAATAAAAGCAGTTGCAAAAAAAGAGATTAAGCAGATAAGCCGTGATAAGCGCTTCTTGGGAATTTTATTGCTGCTTCCGGTCATGCTTTTAGTGCTTTTCGGTTATGCGGTAAACTTTGACGTGAAAAATATCAAGCTAGCGGTTCAAGATATGGACAAGTCTTACGAGAGCAGACAGTTTATAAATTCACTTACTTCATCCGAATATTTTACGCTTGTTGAATACATTCATGAAAACGAAAAAACAACTTCCGCCCTTGATGAAAAACGAACTCAAGTTGTTATGGTAATACCGTCGGACTTTTCAAAAAAACTGCATCGGGCTAAGGAAGAAACACATGTACAATTTTTAATTGATGGCGTTGACGGAAATTCCGCTACAATTATAAAAAACTATGTCGAAGCTGCTACTTTAAAATATAACTCTGATTTTCAAAAGGAGATGTTTGCCAAGCTTGGTATTAGACAAACCATACCGATTGATTTACAGCCGGTATTTTGGTTCAATCCTGAATTGCGTACAACCGTGTTTTTAATCCCCGGTTTAATTGCGATGATATTAATAATTACGTCTGTCGTGAGTGTTTCTCTTTCGCTTGTTAGAGAAAAAGAGCGCGGAACAATAGAGCAGATAAATGTCTCCTCTCTTAATACTTTAGAAGTAATGTTGGGAAAAGTTCTTCCTTATGTAGTAATCGCTTTGATTGATGCTGTTTTTATTTTAATTGCAGGATACATCTTGTTTGATGTTGTGGTTAAGGGCGATTATGTGCTTATGTTTTTAAGTACACTGATATTTATAATTTCCGGAACGAGTCTAGGAATCTTTATTTCGTCTGTCGCCGATTCACAGCAGGTTGCGTTTACCGCGGCTACGTTTGCTTCTATGCTGCCGTCATTAATTTTATCGGGGTTTATTTTTCCCATAGAAAGTATGCCGGTAGTTATTCAATGGCTGACAAATATAACGCCGGCAAAGTTTTATTTAACTTCACTTCGTGCTATTATGCTGCGCGGTGTCGGATTAGAAGCGTTTTGGGAGCAATGGATTTATCTTGGGATCTTTACGTTTCTGCTTTTATTACTTGGGAATATTATTTCAAAAAGGAAAGATGCGAAAAATTAATTTACACTTTGCGGTCTTCGCTTATTTCTCTGTTTTCTTTGTGTGAATAGTTTCTCGCGAAGCGCGCAAAGTCCCCCGCGAAAAACAATTAACTACGAATTTTATTGATGATTGTAATAAGCACAGATTAAAAAATTATGAAAACAATAATACATTTTATCAAAAAAGAATTTCTGCAATTCAAACGCGATCCGAAAATGTTTGTGCTTATTCTTGGGGCTCCGATAATCCAATTAATATTTTTAGGTTATGCGGCTACCTTTGATGTGAACGTTGTCCATACCGCTGTTTACGATATGGATAAATCTCAAGAAAGTAGAAAATATATTGAGAGTTTTAAATCAACCGGCTACTTTGCATTTGATTACTATGTTGATAATTACAGCCAGCTTACACGGCATATTGATAATGCAAATGTAATTTTAGGGATAGTAATTCCACGTGGATTTGAAAATAAAATTCAAAGAGGGGAAACGGTTAAGGTACAGGCAATTTTTGACGGCTCCGACGGAAATACTGCCTCGATAGCCGCAGGTTATCTTCAAGGAATAACTCAAAAATATTCAAAAGAAATTGTAACTGATATCCGGAATAAACTTGGCATAAAAGCTTTACCTGTTGGTTCGGTCAAGTCATCTCCGCGTGTATGGTATAATCCCGAATTAACAACAAGAAATTTTATGGTGCCGGGTATTGTCGGACTCTTATTAATGATAATTACTTTAATATTAACTTCTCTTGCAATTGTTAAGGAGAAGGAAGTCGGCACACTGGAGCAGTTAATTGTTACGCCCATCAAACCATATCAAATGATTGTAGGTAAACTTGTTCCGTTTGCAATTTTAGGTTTTACTGCCGTCATTCTCGTTATATCTGCTATGAATATTATCTTCGGAATAGCCGTTAAAGGAAGTGTGTTGTTTCTTCTTTTCTCTTCTTTTGTTTTTATTTTGTCAACGCTTGGTCTTGGGCTTTTCGTCTCGACAATTTCAAAAACGCAGCAGCAGGCAATGATGCTTGCAATCTTTCTTGTATCTATGCCGATGATATTTCTTTCCGGATTTGCATTTCCAATAGAAAACATGCCCGATATTATTCAAGCAATAACCTATGTAATTCCGCTTAGATATTTTATGACAATAATTCGCGGAGTGATATTGAAAGGAATCGGAATCTCGGACCTTTGGTTCGAACTCCTTGCAATGTTTGGAATAGGTATGTTAATTTTGAGCTTAAGCGTAGTGCGTTTTCAGAAGAGGCTGGATTAAATAATTTCTTAAATAGTGGTTTTCTTTTATATCTTTGTTTTCGTTTTCAAGATTATATGAACGGGATCATACAATGAAATCAGCTTTTACATTTTTCTTTTTTATAACAACACTTTTCTTTTTCTCTTGCTCATCGGTTAAAGTACATACCGATCACAACAAATTATTTGATTTTACAAAATTTACTACATATAAAATTTTGAAAGAGCTTCCTAAACTTCCCGACGGAGCTCAAATGCCTTCTTTAACTTATGATCTAATTGGAAGTGCAATTGATTTTGAACTGGCAAAACACGGTTTCGGCAAAAATAATCTCTTTGCGAATTTCGGTATTGATTGGCATACTGCACTAGATGAAAAGGTTTATCAAAATGTTAATTCGCTGACAAACTGGAAATCAAATTTTAGTGAAGATGAAACCGGGATATTAATTATTGACATTGTTGATTTGGATAGCGGTAATGTAGTCTGGCGCGGTTGGGCAAAAGAAGTTTTAACTTCTCAGAACTTGGAAGAAAAAATAAGTGAATCGGTCTCTCAAATTTTATCTCATTTCCCGCCGAAGAATATTTTGGGATTGAACAGATAAGTAATTCGTTTTCTTATAACTATGGTAAAAAAATATGAAGAATAAACTTTGGAAGAAATTATTTCTTGGAGTGGTCCTAGTATTTATCGCCATTCAATTCTATCCTTACGGAAGAGATCATAATAATCCACCGGTTACTAATCAAGTTAAGTGGGATAGTGATTTTACAAAAGAAACGTTTTACAATGCTTGTGCCGATTGCCACAGCAATGAAACAAACTGGCCTTGGTATAGCCACCTTGCTCCGGTTTCCTGGTTGATACAAAGTGATGTTGAAAAAGGAGAAATGCCTTTGCCAATTTATTTGCCATTACATCCCGAAGCAAGATTCGATGATATTCAAAAAGATAGGTTTATCGCCGGACTTAAAGCAACTTTTAACAACAACTCTGAGTCAACGTATAAAACAAAAAATGATTAGATAATATTTATTTAATGGGAAGATCATGCATTTTCAGAAAAGAAAGCTTATCCCAATAACTTCCAGTACCCCATGTTTTTCCGTTAAGGAAAATCAAAACTCGTATTCAACCCCAATTATCGGCAGCAATCCCCATTGTAAATCCGGTTTAATTTTTTTCTTTTCGGTATCCCACGAATAATCATAAACATTTTCGCGGTTGTATACATTCCATAGACTTATATAGACATCAAGACTCTGGTTGCTGAAGAAAAACTTCTTATCAACTCTCAAATTCAGAGAATGGTATGCCGGCAATCTTTCGTCGTTAATTTTATTTTGATCAATAATTCCTCTATTCGCTTCCATTGATTTTGCAATATCGTAAGGAGTATATGGTCCGCCGCCTGCGTAAGTCCAACGAGCGCTGACTTCCCATTCTTCGCTCGGTTTGTACCCGCCTATGATGCTGAAAATATATTGATTATCGTATACCCTATCATACCATTTGCCGTTGTAACCTTGATAGCGGCTTCTGAAAATTGATCCGCTTATTAAACCGTAAATATCTTCAGCTAGTTTCTTTTGAATTAACAATTCAACTCCGCGCGTAAAAGCCTTGCCTGAGTTTGAAGGAAAAATATAATTTCCGAAATCATGTGTCGAGAGTCCGTCATCTATAATATTGCGTGAGGGATCGGTTGCATCAAGCGGTAGGTTTGAATATTCTTTATCATAAAGTTCAACAGTGAGTTTTGTGTCTTCAGACAATAAATAATCAAGTCCAATTCCGTAATGAATTGCTTTAATATTTTTCAGGCTTGCAAATTCCTTATCCTGCGAAAGAAGAACCATAGGCAACTGCTGGTAAAAAATACCGCCGTTTGCAAATACTTTGAACAGATTACTTACGTCATACGAAACTGCGAACCGGGGCGAAACAACATTATCTTCATTTAAAGAGTAGTAATCGTTTCGTAGACCGGCGCTTATTGTAAGTTTATCAAAAGAATTTACGATATAGTTAACAAATAATCCTGCCTTTACTGGTTCGATTGTTTTATCAACAACAAAGGTCGGTTTAACCGTGCCCAACCGAGTAGTATCGCCTACTTGAGTATAATCATATTTACCGATTTCATATTTGAACTCAAAGCCGAATTCCAATCTATGGTTAGAACCAAGCTGCGCAAAGTTGATGTTTCTAAAATTTATGAATTGTTCAGCGTTCTCTCCTTTGTAATTCAATTTGTTGTTGGAAACATTATAAAACTCGTTTGTGAAAGTCATAAGCGAATGAGAAATACTTGATATGGAATAAAAACTTCTGCTCCACAAAGCTCGCCACGATAGACCGAAAGTGTTTTGAAGGTTTTCTATATTACCGTATTTATCAGTATCTAAGTCTAGGGCGTCTTCACGGCTATACTCTTCGCTATTGTGAGCAAAGATGTCAAGTATATTCAATTTATGATTTTTGTTGAATTCATAAACAACTTTACCCTGAACATCTGTGAGATGAGGCATCGCTTGTGAATCGAAAAATAAATCCATAACAATATCAAGATAGCTTTTCTTTCCTGAAATCATCCACGATCCATTTCCGCCGGGCAGCGGCCCCTCAACACCTCCGCCGAAACCGCTTATATTCAAGTCTGCCTGCATCTCAAATTTGTCTTTATTTCCTTCGCGATAACTAATATCAACAACAGATGAAAGCCTGTCGCCGTACTTGGGTGAAAAACCGCTTGTTAAAAAATTTACATTGTCGATAAAATCAATATTCAAAATTCCAATCGGTCCTCCTGTAGAACCGATGGAAGGGAAGTGGTTTATATTAGGAACAAGAATTCCGTCAACATAGAAACCATTTTCAACAGGGCTTCCTCCTCTAACAGCAAGATCGTTGTGATCATCGCTTACATGAGAAGTGCTCGGCATTGCCATTAATATTCTACTCACATCACCCATCGAACCGGGTGAACGTTTTATCTCTTCCGCATTAAAGGCAACCGCGTTTATACTCGATTCATCTTTCTTGTGAAAGTAACCAGCAGTTACTGAAACCTCGTCCGATTCAATTGAAGTCGGGCTCAGCTCAACATTCACAAAAGTTATTCTTCCCGGTCGGGCAACTACATCTGTTTTGACTATCGCTTCGTAACCGATAAAACTGAATCTAAGAGTATGGGTACCGACCGGAACGTTTAGTATTTCAAATTCTCCCTCCACGTTTGTTGAAGCGCCGGTTGTTGTTCCGATTATTAGTACATTTGCCCCGGTTAAACTTTCTTTAGAAATTTTATCGAATACCGTTCCTTTAATTGTCCCGGTTTTAATTTGCGCGGATATGTTTACAAAAAGAACTATTAAGAACAATATCATTAGTTTTATTTTCACTTTTAGCTCCGTATTTGAAAATTGATCGAAGAAAAATAGAGCAGTCTCTAAGTAATTTCGTTCAGACCTATCGGAAAGGACATTTTTTCCGTTCAATCCGAACGGATAGGTACATATATTGATTTAGAATAAACGGTTCTCGGCAGTAATAAAAGTTTTATATTTCCATTTCAAAATTTTTGACCTTGCTTATGCAATTGGAATTGTTCGACATTCTATTAATTCTCGGAATTATTCAGGGCGTTTTGCTTTCGGTGATTTTGCTTACGCATAAATCGAATCAGCAGGCTAACCGTTTGTTGGGACTGGTAATGTTATTCCTATCTGTTGAAATATTGTCGATGCTCATAAGTAAGATCGGTATAGTTGAAAATGTCATATATCTCGTCCCGATTTTCTTTTCACTCCCTTTTATTTATGTACCGATTTTGTTTCTGTATGTGAAGGAACTTACAGCCGACGAAAAATTTGAAAGATATGATCTTCTTCATTTTCTTCCGCTTGTAATTTGTCTTTGTTTTATTGCAGCTATTTATTTGGGGAATAATATTGAGTTGAAAATTTTTCTGCTGGGGATTGAAAAAGGAAGTTTACTATTCGCCTATATTTTGAACAATATAAAACCAGTGTACGCCGTAGTTTACGTTTTTGCAATGCTGTTATACATAAGAAGATACAATAAAAAATTAAAGAACTCTTTTTCAAATTTGGATAAAATTAACCTCAATTGGCTGAAGAATCTGTCTATAGCGCTGATTACTATAACGGCTATCGTTGTCACACAAAATGTGTCGGAATTTATTTTCAACGAAAAGTCTGCGTTGGAATTATATTTGTTCGCTTCAATTGTAATTCTTATTTACATGATCGGCTATTTCGGATTAAAGCAACCTGAAATTTTCAGTCAGACTGTTGAAGAAAACATATCAAAGACGGAAAACATTGTTAAGTATCAAAAATCCGGTCTCGATGATAAAACGGCTGAAAAATATCTCAAAAATCTTTTGAATTATATGGAAAAGGAAAAGCCTTATTTGAACGGAGATCTCACGCTACAGGAATTAGCAGGAAGATGCGGCGTTTCAGTTCACCATTTATCCGAAATTATTAACTCCAAGTTAAATCAGAGTTACTATGACTTTGTAAATAGGTATCGCGTTGAAGAATTTAAAATAAAATTGAACGATCCTGCAAATGATAAGTTTACTATTCTATCAATAGCTTTTGATTGCGGGTTTAATTCGAAATCATCTTTTAATACTCTCTTCAAAAAGTTTACCGGTACAACCCCTTCCAACTACAGAAAATCACTGGGAAACATGTATTGACAAATAAGTTTATTCAATTGGCAGATTATGCGTTTTTAAAAAAGAAAGCTTATCCCAATAACCTCTTTGAAAAACTATTTTGCCGTTTCTGATTTGAAAAAATCCGCAACCTCTTAATCCCAGCGGATCTTTCCACTCCATAATTGCCCACTCGCCGTCTTCAAACATGTTTTCAACAATACATGTCATCTCGGCTTGAGCAAATTCTTTTTCGAACATTTCTTTAATTGCAGCTTTACCTTTAACCGGTTCATTTGCTACTTGATGGTTTTCAGCATCTTCGGCATATAAGTTTATAAGCGATTCAACATCCGCATTGTTAAAATGCTCAACCCACTGTTTTAAAATTTCTTTTGGTGATTTCATATGATTCCTCTTCTGCACCCCTTGTTCCTGATGATTACGATAATGAATATCAGACACAACGGCTGATTTGTTTGCAGATAAATTAGTGAACTAATAATTAAATTACACGTCTCAACTTTTCCTTCTACTACAAATTAGGAATCGAAAATGAAATCGAACAAACTTACCAGAAGAAACTTTTTCAAAATTTCATCATTAACAGGCGCGGGTTTTGCTTTATCTCCGATACTTACGAATAATAAAATTGCCAAAACTTTACAGGAAGAAGACAGGCCGAAAACAAACATCGAAGAAGCATTAAAACATCCCCACAACGAAAACTCAATGCCGGGTAAATATCCGGGAAAAGTTGTGCAAGTAAATCATCCCAACCCTGTAGTTGATAACAAAATCGTTTATGATGCTGTTTACAAAATGATTGCCGAGGGAATGTTATCGTTAACCGGTGAGAAGACATTAAATGAAGCTTGGCTTCAATTTGCAAATGAGAATGATAAGATTGGTTTAAAAGTTAATCCCGTTGCGGGACCAACATTATCAACATCTGTCGAAGTTACTCTTGCAATTGTTAATCAACTTGAAGAAGCCGGTATCGCGAGAAACAATTTGATAATCTGGGATAGGCGAGAAGAACAAATTTTTGAATCGGGGATTACGAAAGAATTATTTCCCGGAATAAAAATTATCGGGACAGAGCGAATCGGTGAAAACGGAACGATGTATGATGAAAACAATGAACTTTATTCTCTTAGAATGATCGACAAAGATTGGTATTACTGGGCGGATGTAGAAGCAGATTACCGCCCTGAAACTCTTCCATATATGGTTAACACCGGTAAGTATTCTTACTTCACAAAAATTGTTACCGAGATGTGTGATAAGATTATAAACGTACCAATACTCAAGAATGCCGGAACATCGGTTACTTTATGTATGAAGAATTTATCATATGGTGCAATTACCAATACGGGACGGCTTCACGAAAAGCTTTGGTCGGAAACAGTTGCGGAAGTATGCGCTTTTCCTCCTTTGCGTGATAAAGTTGTTTTAAATATTGTTGATGGGATCAAAGGATGTTTTAATGGCGGTCCTTCGGCGGTTCCGCAATTCTTCACAAATTATAATACAATATTAATCGGAACCGATCCCGTTGCTGTTGATAGAATCGGATTAAATATTGTTACAAAGAAACGAATTGATGAAGGATTACAGGAAGAAGAATCGCCGCGTGGTTCAGCGTTTTTAACAATGGCGGAAAAACTGAATCTTGGTGTTGCCGACAACAAGAAAATCCTGTTAAACAAAATTGATTTGGCTTAATTATGAATAACAAAAAAACATTTATTCTCATATTTCTTGGATTTATTCTTAGCTTGTTATTAGGTGCACAACAAAAAGACTTTCCTCAACTTAATCAAGATGATGTAGGTGGCAGAAAGATAACTAGAGCAGAGTTTTACGTCGGCGAAGAGTTATGGGGATTAATTAACGGCGGCGCTGATCTTTATCTAGAATACGGACTTGATAGAACACTTCTTCAAGAAGTAGTTTACGAAGAAAAAAGTTTCCGCATCGAAATATATGGGATGACCGATATAGACGCGGCTTTCGGAGTTTTTTCAATCAACAAATTTAATTGTGAAAAGACCGATACTCTCACAAAACATATTTGTATTACTCCTTATCAATTGCAAGCTGCGATTGGAAGATTTTACATTTCCATTTCTAATCAATTAGGTGATAAAGATGCACAAAATTATTCGCTTCTGTTATTTGAAAGCTTGTTAGATAAAACAGAGATTGAGAACTACACAACACCGGAATATTTCCAACAACCTCAATTTGAGCAGTATCAAAATCAAATTAAATTGATTAAAGGGAAACTCGGTTTACAAAATGGTTTCCCGAGATGGGAAAAATATTTTAACGAGTTTGGTAATTACGAAATTGTTCTGCTTCCAATAAAAGTTGAAGAAGGGTTTGTAAATCTTGCAAAGGTAGTTTTTTATTCTGAAAATGACGCTGAAAGATTTTTAGCTATCAACAAAAATTTTAGTAGAGTCAAATTCATTTCACAAAAAGAATTTGTTTTGCTTGAATCAAATTTGGATCATGATAATTTAGATAGAATTATAAACTAGTCACCAGAGGATGTTGTGAAACAAAGAACTCTTCCAAACTTATTTGAAGAAAGCATTAAAAAATATTCTAATAATCCGTTGATGTGGGAAAAAATCTCCGACAAATATGTGCCGCTAACATATTCTGAAATGAAACCGCTTGTTTACAAGTTTGCTGCGGGATTGTTGAACCTCGGCTTGAAAAAAGGTGATCGAGTTGCTCTTATTTCTGAAGGAAGAAATGATTGGGTGATGAGTGAGCTTGCTATTCTTTACTGCGGAGGGGTTAATGTTCCTATCTCAGTTAAAATTGACGAACCAAATGATTTAAAATTTCGCATAGCTCACTCCGGATCTAAGTTTGTCGTTGTATCAAAAAATCACCTGCAGAAAATTCGCCGCATTAAAAATGATTTACCCGATTTAGAAAAAATTATTGTTCTCGATCTTGTCGCGGATCCGCACGATGATGAAATTACAAAAGACGAAGTGTTGAAAATCGGTGATGAGTATTTACAAGATAATGAAGAGTTCTTTAACCAAACTTGGCAATCTATCAAAGAAGATGACGATGCAAACATCTGTTATACTTCCGGGACAACGGCTGATCCGAAGGGAATAATTTTAACTCACCGCAACTATACCGCAAATGTCGAACAGGCAACCGCTCTTCTACCTATTCCCGAATCTTATGTTTCTCTCTTAATTTTACCTTGGGATCATTCGTTTGCTCACACTGCGGGGATTTACACTTTAATGAAAAACGGTGCTTCGATGGCTTCAATACAAATCGGCAGCACCCCAATTGAAACTTTACGAAATATTCCTCTGAACATAAAAGAAATAAAACCAACGTTTCTATTAAGCGTTCCGGCATTGGCAAAAAATTTCAGAAAAAATATTGAAGCAGGCATCAGAGCAAAAGGGGATAAGATTGTAAAGTTATTCAACAAAGCTTTGGAAACTGCTTACGATTATAACGGGCTCGGCTGTGACCGCGGAAAAGGAATGAAAAAAATAAAGAAACCGTTGATTTCGCTTTATGATAAAATTCTTTTCAGTAAAATTAGACAAGGGTTTGGCGGAAGATTAGAGTTCTTCATCGGCGGCGGTGCTTTGCTTGATATTGAATTACAAAAGTTTTTTTACGCAATCGGAATGCCGATGTTTCAAGGATACGGATTAACAGAAGCAGCTCCTATTATTTCCGCAAATGTTCCTGCTCAACACAAACTTGGTTCTTCCGGTAAGATCGTAGTAAATCTTGAAGTAAAAATTTGCAATGAAGACGGGCTTGAAGTTCCCGTCGGACAAAAAGGAGAGATTGTTTGTAAAGGTGAAAACGTAATGAAAGGATATTGGAAAAACGAGAAAGCAACCAGCGAAACAATAAAAGACGGCTGGCTTTACACCGGCGATTTGGGTTATTTTGATAAAGACGGTTTC
>CAYLVF010000022.1:0-8024 GCA_964387045.1 uncultured Melioribacter sp.
TGAAGTGATACATCCCGGCACAGGTGAAACCGTGAGACCTGTTAATTTATTTTCGGTAAAAGGTATTCACATGATCCTGGAAAATATGGTGGTGAACTTTACATCATTTGCCCCGCTTGGAACCGTACTTGTGGCATTGCTGGGAATAGGAGTTGCCGAAGGGAGCGGATTAATCGGTGCTGTGTTGAGACTACTTGTTCTTTCGGCTCCTAAAAAACTTTTAACTTTTGTTATAGTTTTTTCCGGAATTCTATCAAACACCGCAAGTGAAGTCGGTTATGTTTTACTTGTACCGCTTTCTGCTATAATATTTCTTTCAGTCGGTCGTCATCCAATTGCCGGAATGGCTGCTGCATTTGCCGCAGTTTCAGCCGGTTATAGTGCAAATTTATTACTCGGAACAATAGATCCGCTGCTTGCAGGTTTATCTGAAGAAGCTGCTCATATTCTTGATCCTACTTACAAAGTTAATCCGGCAGCTAATTATTATTTCATGTTCGTATCTACATTTTTTCTCGCAGGTTTAGGCACCTGGGTAACCGAAAAAATTGTAATTCCAAGATTAGGCAAATACACAGGCGAAGAAAAAGCAAGTGAGTTAGAAAAACTTAAACCGGAGGAGAAGAAAGGATTAATCTATGCTCTGATTACCTCGTTAATTTTTGTTGGAATTCTTGTTTTAGGAACGGTACCTGCAAATGGATTTTTGAGAGATTTGGAAACGGGCGATTTACTTCGCTCCCCTTTTATGTCGGGTATTGTTGCAATAATTTTCTTGGGCGGTGCAATAACGGGTATTGCCTATGGAATTGGAGCCGGAACTTACAAAAGCGATAAAGATGCGGTAAGAGGAATGGCAAAGTCGATGGAAACTCTCGGAGTTTATATCGTGCTTACATTTTTTGCTGCACAGTTTGTTGCATTTTTCAATTGGACAAACCTTGGACTAATATTTGCGATTGAAGGAGCATCATTCTTGGAAAGTTTAGCGTTAGGAAGTATCCCCTTAACATTTGCCTTCATTCTCATAAGCGCAATAATAAATCTTGTAATGGGAAGTGCCTCCGCTAAATGGGCAATAATGGCGCCTGTATTTATTCCAATGTTTATGCTGCTCGGCTTCTCACCGGAGTACACACAAGTTGCTTATAGGGTTGGAGACAGCGTAACAAATATCATTGCGCCGATGATGTCCTATTTTGCATTGATAGTTGCTTTCTTTCAGCGTTATGATAAAAATGCCGGTATAGGAACAATTATTGCAACAATGCTTCCGTATTCGATTGTCTTTCTGATTGCTTGGAGTATATTGCTGGTCATTTGGATTAGTTTTGGAATCCCGGTTGGACCCGGAGCTGAGTTGCATTATAGTATTACTCCATAGATATAAGATGGGGCACGAAATTTCGTGCCCTTATAAATTAATATCCGCTCAACTAATTAGTGTGCTCTGCACTCTGCATCTTCTAAAATTTCAAGTGTACCGTTTTCTAATTTTAATGCTGCTTGTAAAGCATCTTCTTCATTAGTAAGAATTGGTTTGATACCAGCAACTGTTAAGTCTTCTACCAATCTCCAGCCAACGCCATGGCAAATAAGATGACTGCAATCTTTTAATCCTTCAGCTAATCTTTGGTGACCGGTTTTGTGTTCTTCGCCATGATGCTGCTGTCCGTGATCATGTCCACCTCTACCGTGATTAGTAAATTTGTTTTCGCGTTCTTCAGTTTCTTTAATTTCACCATTTTCAACTGTTACAATTAGAAAACCATTACATCTTCCAACATGTCCGGTAACGGATTTATAATCATCTGTTGCGATTGCTACTTTCATAACACACCTCGTTTAATTTATTTTTATAGCTTTACCTTTTATTATTGATTCGGCAATTTTATACCGACCTTTTTCCAAAATTCGTCCGAAAGTTGCTCTCGATACATTCATTTTCACTGCACCTTCTTCATGTTTAAGTCCATCATAATCCGCAAGTTTAACTGCTTCTAATTCGTCACGTTCTAAAACTACTTCTTCAAGATCATGCATCGGAATTCCTCTCGGTTTGAAATAATTAGAACCTGGATTGCATATTGTTCTTCTATGTTTACATGGTCTTGGCATAATTAATTATGAGCATATGCTCATAACAAACTTAAGGAAATAGATTATACTAGTCAAATCATTTTTATAGAATATTACTCGGATTGTTCCTTGGTCATTATAATGAAGGCTTCCTTCAATGAACGTGGTTTATAATTAAGCACGGTTTCGGCTTTCAAAGTGATGAGTCCGGATTTTAACGGTCGAGGGGCGGGTTGCTTCAAATCTTTTGTAACAATTTTTTCTATCAGGGTAGTGTCTAAATTAAAATGCTCTGCAATTTTTTCGGTGAATTCAAATCTTGATAAAAATTCCCTTCCGCCAAGATTAAAGATTCCATCTTTGTCTAAATCAATTATTTTGAGAATACCATCCGCTAAATCGGGAATAAAAGTTGGATTATTAATTTGATCGGTAACGATTCTAATTTTCTTTTTACCTGATAATGAATCAACGACCCAATTTACAAAATCGGGTTCGCCGAATTCGGAAGGACCGAATAAAACATTTGTTCTAACAATTGCATACTTAGCACCGCTAATTTTCAATGCATTTTCTGATGCAAGTTTTGTCCTTCCGTAATAACTTATTGGATTGGTTGTTTCAGTTTCGGTATAAGGTCCATCTTTACCGTCAAATACATAATCAGTAGACACATGAGTAAGATGTGCGTCAACTAATCTTGCATATTGTGCTAAATATTCAACACCGGAAACATTAATCTTCCATGCTAGTTCACGTTCGGATTCGCATTTATCAACATTTGTAAAAGCAGCTGCATTAATAATATAGTCCGGCACAAAATCTAAGATAATTTTTTTTACTTGTTCCTTTTGAGTTATATCAACTTTTTTATATTCAACATCGCTGATTAGCGATTCACTTTCGATTGAAGAACACATCAGCTCGGTCTTCTCGCGAATCATTATTTTTTTAACAAGCGATTGACCGAGTCTTCCGTTTGAACCGACTATTAGAATTCTTCTCTTTAATATGTCTTTAGATGATATCATTTTTCAAATTTAGAAATTCATTTTCCGATGAATAAGTTGTTATAATACCTGCAGTATAGTTTGCTTTTATTAGTGATTTTTCAAAATTCAATCCGCAAAGGTATGAATAAAAGAAAACGGAACCAAAAACATCACCGCAGCCAACTTTATTAATTGAATTGACTTTTATTGCATCAACAGAAAAAAACGAACTGTCTTTTGTAAAAATTTCTGCTCCACGTTCACCTTTTGTTATTATGATAAACTTTACATCATATTCGAATACTTTTTTTATTATTTCATTTTTTTCATCGCATGGCGTGATTGTTTTAAGCTCATGTTCATTCACTTGAATGATATCAACACTTTGAAGGTATTTTTCATAATTCGGAATTTTCCTAAAATAACGATGATGTTCTTTACCAACTCCTCTCGATAATGTATGTACATCAAGATAGATTAAGCCATCAAAGTTTTTTCTGATTTCTAAAAAATCTTCCTCTGTCAAATCATTACCGGTAATCATGTTAATAAAAACGCCGTCGAATTCAATCCATTTTATCTTTTCATCTAATTTTAACGGCTCAACCAAATTTTGGTAATGTTCCCTTCTTTCAAATTGATCATCTACAGTTAAATTAACATGAGGAATTTTTTCTAAGTGATTTACAAAATCCAAATTAAATTCATTAAATAATCTTTTGAAATATTTTTCATCTTCATTTGAACTTGAAGTCAATAAAAAAAATTCATCATCATCTTTTCTAACTCCGTTGAATCCAATCGCAGAATAATAGATTCCGCCGGGTTTTATTATTTCACTTTCGTTATTAATTATATGATCAACAACCGAATGTCCGATAATCAAGAACTTCATTGTTTTATGCCGTTTTTCATTACGAAAATAATTTTGATTAACTTAGTCTTACCAAAAATACAATAATAATTTATACGGTAATCAATTAATATGAAAATCGGAATAACATGCTATCCCACATACGGCGGAAGCGGTGTAGTTGCAACCGAACTTGGCAAAGCTTTGGCAGCAAAGGGATGCGAGGTTCACTTTATTAGTTATGCACTTCCGCATCGCTTAAATTCTTTCGTTGAAAATGTAATTTTCCATGAGGTTGAATTTACAACATATCCATTGTTCGAGCACTCACTTTATGGTTTATCCTTGACTAGTAAAATGGTTGAAGTTATTCAATATGAAAACTTAGATTTGCTTCATGTTCATTACGCTATACCCCATGCAACAAGTGCTTATCTTGCAAAACAAATTTTGAAGAAAGAGAACAAGCAAACAAAAATTATAACAACACTTCACGGGACTGATATTACTTTGGTTGGTTTGGAACCATCATTCCTGCCATTGGTGAAGTTTAGTATTGAAGAAAGTGACGGCGTTACTGCCGTATCACGATTTTTGAAAGAGAAGACAATTACAAACTACAACATAAATAAAGAAATTGAGGTCATTCACAATTTTATTGACACGGAAGTTTATAAGCCGGTTAGTCATGAGCAATTCAGAAAACATATTGCTCCCAATGGCGAGAGAATTTTAGTTCATACATCAAATTTTCGTCCGGTAAAACGTGTCCCGGATACGATCAGAATTTTAGAAGCAGTGAGAAAGAAAATCCCTACCAAATTAGTTTTGGTTGGTGACGGACCCGAACGCTCCGAATGTGAAAGATTAGCAAGAGAGTTAGAGGTTCATAAAGATGTGATCTTTCTAGGTAAGCAGGACGGATTAACGGAAATACTTAGTTCATCCGATATATTTTTGCTTCCTTCACAATCCGAGAGTTTTGGACTTTCTGCACTCGAAGCAATGGCTTGCGGTGTGCCTGTTATTAGTTCTAGTGTTGGCGGACTTCCCGAATTAGTTCGGCATAATGAAACAGGCTTCATTGCAGAGTTTGGAGATATTCAAAGAATGGCAAAGTATGCGATTGATTTATTGACTAATGATAAAAAGTATAAAGTATTCTCGGAAAATTGTATTAGGCTAGCAAGAGATAATTTTGAGAAAACTTTAATAGTTCCGCAGTATATGAAATACTATGAGAAGGTGTTGAATTCGTAAATCCATATTATCCCCGCAATTTTGAAAATTGCGGGGATTCAAATATTTATTTTACCGCAACTCTTCCAATACTATAATAAGTAAATCCAAGTTCTTTCATTCTATCGGGAGAGAAAACATTTCTTCCGTCAAAAATCAGTTTTGTTTTAAGACTCTCCGAGACTAAACTCATATCAGGATTTCTAAATTCATTCCATTCGGTTAAAATAAGCAGAGCATCTTTATCTTTAATTGCATCGTATTGATTTTCAGCATATTCAATTTTATCATTGAAATAAAACTTAGAATTTCCCATTGCTTCAGGATCGTAAGCGGATATTTTTGCGCCGTGTTTTAATAACTCGTTAATGATATAAATTGATGGAGCTTCGCGCATATCATCCGTATTCGGCTTAAATGAAAGTCCCCATACTCCAAATTCTTTCCCCGTAATATTTTTATCAAAATGATTAAGAACCTTATTTACTATTACAAGCTTTTGTCTATTATTAATTTCATCTACAGTTTGCAAGATAGTCATTGAAGATTCTTTATCAATAGATGTTTTTATCAACGCTCTTACATCTTTTGGAAAACAAGAACCGCCATAACCGATTCCGGGGAATAAAAATCTTTTACCGATTCTAGTATCGGCACTAATACCTTTTCTAACCATATCAATATTGCCGCCGACCTTTTCTGTAAAGTTTGCAAGTTCGTTCATAAAAGTAATACGCATTGCGAGATATGAGTTTGCTGCGTATTTCGTTATTTCGGAACTGTATGGATCCATTTCTATTATCGGGTTGCCTTGTCTAACAAAAGGTTCATATAAAATTCTCATTTTCTCGAAAACCTTTTTACTTTCTGCTCCTATAACAATTCTATCCGGTTTCAAAAAATCATCAACAGCAAATCCTTCGCGCAAGAATTCGGGATTGGAAATCACTTCATAATTTTTTACTCCTTCTTCCGAAATAATTTTTGTCACCGATGCACATGTACCAACCGGAACGGTACTTTTGTTTACGATAATCTTAAAATCTTTATCGCCATTTGATTTCAATATTTTAGCAATATCACCAGCAACACCGAAAACATATTTCAAATCCGCTGACCCGTCTTCTCCTTGAGGAGTTGGTAAACAAAGGAAAATAACTTCAGAATTTTCAACAGCATATTTTAAATCGTCGGTGAATTCTAATCTCCCTTTTTCAATATTACGATGAAACAAAATGTCCAAGCCCGGTTCATAGATGGGAACGATTGCTTTTTTCATCATTGTTAATTTTTCTTGGTTGTTATCAACGCAAATAACATGATTCCCCATTTCAGCAAAACATGTTGCCGAAACTAATCCTACATATCCTGAACCAACAACTGATAACTTCATTATTCCTCCTTACTTCGGTAACTATAATTAATAATTTTAATGTAAAACTTACAAAAAAATCGGAAAGTTAGTTTTAATTATTTAATTATGACTTTATGATAATCGATCTTCTTGTAGATACCTCAATAAAACTTTAATTTAGACCGGAAAATATTTCAAGTAATTTTGATGGGCAATTTATTCTACCAAATAGTAAATACATTTTTTGATTTGATTACCGAAGCAAATTAATTACATAAATCAAGAGGGAAAAGATGAGCGACTTACCAAAACCATTTCAAAAAGTTAAAGATGAATATCCGCAAATTATTGAAGCTTATGAAAAATTAGGCACCGAAGTTCATGCAGCCGGACCATTGGATGAGAAGAATCGTGCGCTAATTAAATTAGCAATTTCAGTCGGTGCAAGAATGGAAGGCGCGGTTCACTCACATACTCGTAAAGCCTTGGAAGCCGGATGTTCAAAGGCAGAAATTAAACACACCGTTCTGCTGGCATTAACTACAATCGGTTTACCAAGTATGATGGCATCAATGACATGGGTTAACGATATTCTTGAATCATAATTTGTATAAAGAAAATCACTCATATAAAACTCAGTTCAATAAAGAGTTGATAGCCGTAAGCAGAATTACCGCGCTTTGGGCATTTAGCGAAGCTGCTTTCGGCGGAATATTACATGCTCTCAAAATACCTTTTACCGGATTGTTTATCGGCGGCAGTGCTGTAATCTACCTAACTCTCATTGCCCATTCTACAGATAAGAAATCAACTCTTCTCAAGTCTACATTGATTGTTATTTTGATTAAAGCGATGGTAAGTCCGCATACACCTTTGAACGCATATTTTGCTGTATTTCTTCAAGGACTGTTTGCGTATCTGATTTTCAGTTTTGTAATGAACAAAAAATTTGCCGCACTTCTTCTCGGGATTCTTTCGCTGACTTATTCAGCATTTCAAAAAGTATTTGTGCTCACAGTTGTTTTCGGGAATACTTTGTGGGAATCGATTGATGCTTTCGGAATTTATCTGATGAATGAATTTCTCTCGGCTGTTTCTGTTGATAACACAATTCAACTTAGCTATATCTTAATCGGTGCTTACGGTATTGTTCATATTTTGGGTGGAATCTTTTTTGGAATAATCGCCGGCAATATTCATAAATGGATAATTAATAATTCCGGTAAAGTAAAAGAGTTTAACGAATTAATTCTCAGAAAAGATGAAACGATAATACTGCAAAAAGATGAAGTGAAAAAGAAAAGAAAATGGTGGAAGAAAAAGTCAAACATCGTGGTTCTTATTTTTGCTGTGTTGATGATGGTACTTTCCTACACAAATCCTGAGTTGGATGATAATTTGTTTTTTAAGATTATCATAATGCTAATTCGATCAATAATTATAATGTATATTTGGTTTGTTTTGCTTTCCCCCATAATTATTAAATGGGTAAAAAAGTATTTAATGA
>CAYLVF010000022.1:8034-8790 GCA_964387045.1 uncultured Melioribacter sp.
TACTTCAAAGGAATAATAAATTATAGCTGGGAGGAAACGAAAGGGATCAAAAATTATAAACGCATATTTCCATTTTTGAAAAACTCTTTCGTACTTCTTTTGATGGCAGATATAGAGACCTATGAAGAAAATAATACTATTTAGCGGACCAATTCATTCAGGCAAAACTACTCGACTGCAAAAATTTATTGCCGACAAAAACTGCGATGGAATTATTGCACCGGTAAAAGACGGCATGCGATACATTCGACGAATCAAAACCGGTGAAATTAAACCATTCGAAACCAACAGTGAAGATTCGATTGTTATCGGAAAATATAAATTCAGTAAAGAAACATTTGAGTGGGCAAAGGAACAAATTAAAGAATCGCTGCAAAGTAAAGTTGATTATTTAGTAATTGATGAAATCGGTAAACTTGAAATGGTTGATCAAGGCTACGAACCGATGGTTAGTTTAGTAATTGATAAATTCAAAAAAGAAAATTCGTTTGAGCTTATTCTAGTTGTTCGTGAAAGTTTGGTTGAGGATGTTATAAGTAAGTATGGATTAAGTAAATATAAAATTGAAACGAAATTCTAAATCCTAAATTCTAATTTCTAAACAATACTTAAATCATAAATCCAAACTTTCAAAACGAAAGTCCGAAACATACTTTCCACTATTAGAGCTTTGTATTTAAAATTTGTTTAGGTTTTCGTCCGTTAGCTAACGGATTAGAATTTAGGATTTCATTTACATCAGCATCCTTCTCGCTT
>CAYLVF010000022.1:8800-14928 GCA_964387045.1 uncultured Melioribacter sp.
CGCCGCTTGTGTTCATCGGTACTGCAGCCGGCATTTCAATCTTAGGCATTTTAATTTCTTTTCCACCCTCAGTTTCACCGATTTGCGGCGAACCACCGAAAAATTTACTTACTTCAACCATCTTATCAAATTCTGCTTTTTCTTCAGTAGATGCGTTCTCGGAAATCGTTGGGAATAATATTTCATCTTTCCAAGAATCAACACCGCCGTTAAGGATGTAAACGCCTTTATAATTATTTGCTTTCAGAATAAACCAACCCTGTGCAGCTCTTATGTTATCTTCACAATACAAAAGAATTTTTTGATTACGCATTAAATTGGATTCCATCAATTTGGAAGTTGGAATATTTACGGCAGTCGGAATAAAATATTCTTTGTAAGCTTCTTCATCGCGCAAGTCAACCAATCTGTAATCTACTCTTCCTTCGATTATCCAACCGGCAAGCTCTTTTACGTTGATTATTTCACTATCCCGAATTGATTCTACCGATAGTGATTTCACAATAACATTTGCAAAAGTATTATCGTATGGATTACCTAGAAGTACGGCAACTAAACCGAGTATTAAAGCGACCAATGCTAATTTTCTTGAACCGGATAAATTCATAACATAATTTTTCATTTTGATTCTCCTTTTTTCGCCATAACTCTTTCACCCCACTCTGCGGCGGCAAACGCTCCAAGTGCCATCAAAACGACTAAGAAGACAACCATTCCGTAAGAGAGACCGAAAAAGTCCGGCAGAGTTACTCTACCCATAGCTGATGAAAAGTAAAAGTTTTCTATGAACGGATATAATTCGGCAAAAATAAATACGCCAAAAGTTACACCGAGTATAAAAACAACTGCATCTTTCTTGCCCGTTGAAAAAGCAACAAATGAAGTCCCGGGACAGTAACCGCCGATTATAAATCCCATCCCTAAAATTAATCCACCGATAACTTGAGGAATAATATAAGTATCGCTTACATACACAAGAGATAGATCCAAATATCCAACATATGATAGATAGAAAACTCCAATCATGGCTGTGACAATTGCGGTAAACATAACTTTAAGAACACGCATATTGGTAAAGTAGAATTGTGCAGCAAGAATTCTCGCACTTCCGAATCCGCCGCGTTCTAAAACAAATCCAAAACCAATACCGATTGCGAATGCAATAATTAAACTGACATCAAAACCGAATAAATCGAATTTGTAAAATGGTGCGTTCATGTCCATTGCCTCCTCATAAAATAAGCTATTGCATATCCGCCGGCGAAAACTGCTAGCATAAAAGCCCAGCTTCCGAGTCCAAGTAAAGCACCGCCGGTAAGCGCTTGTCCGCTTGTGCACCCGCGTGCAAGTTTAGCTCCAAATCCCATTAATGTTCCACCAATAAAAGCGAACAGAAATCGAGTTTTAGTTTTAACTCGCGGACCTTTTTCCACTCCGCTCTTTACTCTTCCGGCTAACATACCCGATAAGAATCCGCCGAAGATAACTCCGAGTACTTCGAACACGAGCCAATCTTTTAACGGACTTACTGAACCATCGCCAATATAAGCCGAGTAGTATTCATTACTTAGTGCATGTTCGGTTGCAACTGCATTAACTCCTACGGTTACAACAGAAGAAACCGCACCGGATGCTCCGAGTCCCCTTCCCATAATTACAAATGCTGCTAATAGAACAAGTCCCAATCCAAATCCAACGTAATATGGATTTGAATAAGGTTTCGCTTCAACGTGACTGTGAGTATGTTCATTATCAGTCACCTGAAGTTTCACTTTTGATAAAATGTGAGTAAGTGCTGTCATTTATTTTCTCCTAAAGATTCAATTACTACGTCAAGATTCTCATTACTGTCATTCTGAGGAATCGTTTTTTGATGACGAAGAATCTCACCTCATAATTTTTTTAGAGTGAGATTCTTCACCCGATAAAAAGCATCGGGATCAGAATGACAAGAACATGTTATAACCATTTACTAACCTGTCCAGCTTCAACAATTACAAATCTTAAAATCAATCCGCCGACTATGACCATTATCGGCGCCCATGGCGTGTGATTGACTTTATGATTGACTGCCATCAATTGTATGATTAACGGAATTACAATTCCAATACCTACTACAAAAACCCAGAAAGTTGCAGCATACGGACCGCTTAAAATCAACATCGCTGCATCTTGATGAACCTGAGTTGATGTAAGTAATCCGATAATCATCAATGCGATTACGAATAATTCGAAGATCAGAAATCCGTTATCGGCTTTTGCGAGTAATTCTCTTTCGTAAACATTTTTTGCAACCATATGAACGAATGCTGCTGCACCGGAAAGTCCGGAAACCAAAAAGAGCAGCCACAAAATCGAAGTATTCCACAAAGGTCGTGCGCCTAGCGAACTTAAAAGAATACCGGTGTACATTCCGAGCATTGCTCCTAAAATCATGTTTGCAACACCGATGTTCTTAATCCATATTTTCCTTTCGTTCAGCCAATTCGAATATTTTTTCACAACAGGAAATTTTTCAATCAACCATTTCGGTGGTGTGATTAATATTGTTACAAAGATTGCCGGATAAACAATTATCAAAATCCAAGCACCCCAAGACATTGGCGATGTTATTTGAAATGTTGTGTATAATCGCCAAGTAAAAAGTTTGTGTTCGAGATCTAAGAATAAAGCAAACATTCCCAAGCTCAACAGAACCAGACTAACCCAAGGCACATAACGGCAGGAACAGGTTTCTTCACCTTGTCTCTGTTTGAATAAAAAGTATCCTGTTATAATCATCATCCCGGCAACCATTCCGCCTAAGAAAAGATAAACCGGAATTTCCCATCCCCAAACACTTAGCGTCGGATCGATTAAGTGATTATTTCTAGTTGTTGTAATTTCGTGCATCGTAAACCTCTTAGGTCAAATAAAATATTTTTGGTTTTGTACCGGCTTCCGGTTTCAATGAATGATGCTTTCTTGAATTTAGTTGTTTGCTAATCTCACTGTTCGGATCATCGAGATCGCCAAAGGTCATACAATGAGTCGGACAAACAGAAACACAAGCCGGATCTTTTCCTTCTTCCACCCTGTGAATACAAAATGTACATTTATCTGCATAACCTTTGGGATGAATAAATCTTGCATCATAAGGACAACTAGCAACGCATGCTTTACACCCTATACATTCGTTATGTTCAACTAATACAACTCCGCCAACATCGTGATAATGGCTTGCACCGGTCGGACAACTTGAAACGCAGGGTGCATTTTCACAATGATTACATCTTTCGCTTCTTATTTCCAGATTTATATTCGGAAATTTTCCGAATGCTTCTTCGGTTATCCAATCTCTATTATATCCTTCGGGAACATTATTTTCGGTTTTGCATGCAACAACGCAATCCATACAACCGACGCAAAGTTTGGTGTCTATAGCCATTCCAAATCTTGCCATTTTACGCCTCCCGCTCAAAAGTTACAAAATTGACATTCATTGCAGTGCCTCCCATCAGCGGATCTAGTTTGTACTTTGTCGTAAGTTGTGCATCGCTTGCACCTTTTAAGTAAGTGCTCTTCAACATTTTTGAACGCTGTCCGAATCCATGAACCATATAAACACTGTCTGGACGAATTCGCTCTGTTGCTTTTACTTTCACTTTATTCGAAACTACTCCGTCCGTGTTTTTGAGTTTTATATAATCACCTGATCTTAAACCATATCTCATTGCAATGTCGTTATTTATCCAAACCGAGTTTTCTTCCATCATATCTTTTAAGATCGGATTCGATTGTGTTTTAGCAAAAGTGTGAACCGGCGCTCTTCCCATCAACAGTCTAAAATATCCGGGAGGCGGAGATTCCGGTTCGGTAAATTTTGGGACAGGATCAAATCCTTTTTCTTTTAATTGGAGAGAGTAGAACTCAATTTTACCCGAAGGCGTCCAGAAATTCGGTTGAACTCCCTCTTCAAAATATATCGGCTGCTTGGGAGCTTTGATAACACCTTCTTTCTTCAATTGTTCTAACGATAAGCCGATTGATTTTAATCTTGCATCAAGATATTCTTCAATATCATTCCACGGAAAATATTTTTGTAAGCCAAGTCTCTTCCCTAATTCTTTTGCAATCCACCAATTAGGTTTTTGATGTGAAGGTTCATCAATTACAGGCTGACGAATCGAAACAAATCCTTCTTTGAAAGGAGAAATATTCAAATCATCATACCTTTCCAAGTAAACCGATTCGGGAAGTACAACATCAGCCCAGCCGGCAATTTCGCTTGGAACAACATCGATAACCACCATCAAGTCTAAGTTTTGAATTGCTTTAATTGTTTCTTCTTGATTCGGAATTGCCTGCAGCAAGTTGGTGGCGTAAACCATCCAACCTTTAACAGGATAAGGATTGCCCGTAATTGTTGCTTCACGAATTCCGTTTGCTAAAAGTTCACCTGTTGCAAAAGGATATTTAAAGTTAGGGTTATCAACTCTTCCCTTTTCGGATTTCGGATATTCCGGATAAGGATAGGAAGGAACATTTAATTTGGTCGGCATAAAGAATCCACCTTTCCTACCCCAACTTCCGAGAAGTGCGTTGAGTAATGCAATTGCACGGCTTCTTTGACTGTCATCTCCGTACCAAGTTGTTCGTCTTCCGGGATGAACTATTGTAGCCGGTTTATGTTTCGCCATTTCATAAGCAGTATCCCGAATTAATTTTGGATCAATACCAGTTTTTGGATAAGCCCATTCAGGTGTATAATCTTTGATTTCATAAACAAACTGTTCGAATCCGAAACCATATTTTTCAACGTAATCTTTATCATAAAGATTTTCTTTAACAATAACGTTCATCCAAGCAAGCAGCAATGCGATATCTGTTCCCGGTTTAATCGGCAGATAATATTTTGCTTTGCTAGCGGCAACGGAAAATCTCGGATCGACAACAATAAAGGTTGCACCTTTTTTATTTGCTTTAGCGAATTCCTGCACTTGCGTATTATGCATATTTTCACCGAGATGCGAACCGATCAACACCATACATTTTGTATTTTCTATATCTGTTCTTTCGGGTGATCCTACAATATCGCCGAAGGTTAATTCAAATCCGGTTTCTCTTGGTCCTCGGCATTGAGCAAATGACGGGGCTGTTTCGTTCGGAGAGCCGAATGCTTTTATCATATGTTTTAAAAATGTTCCGCCAACACCGTGACTGAACAAAGCCACTGATTCGGGACCGTATTCACTTTTTATATTCTTCATTTTTTCGGCGATGTAATCGAGTGCTTCGGTCCAAGTAACACTAACCCATTTTTCTTCACCGCGTTCACTTTTACGGATAAGCGGAGTTTTCAATCTGTCTTTATCATAATGAGCTCCGATGCCACCGGTTCCTCTCGGACATAGTCTGCCGTTACTTAACGGATCGTTCGGATGTCCTTCGATTTTCCAAAGCTCACCATCTTTTAAATAAGCAACAGCGCTGCATTTCCAAAAGCATAGATCGCAGTATGTTGGAATTTTCTGTATTCCTTTAACCGGTTTACCGGTTTTCTCTTCAATCTTTTTTGCGCCTCTCGTAATCGTGCTTAGCGATGTTACTGCTGCCAATCCGGTTACAGTTGCGCTTGAAATTTGTAAAAATCTTCGTCGCGATAATTCCATATTAGTTTCCTGAAATTTTTCGAATTAATTCTTTAACTTGATCGCAGCTTGAGTGATTTGTATAAACTTCACATTCGCGGCAGTCTCTTTTTTCACAAGTTGTATTTGGGTGCGTGTAAGTCCAGCAAGGTTCTGTGTGTCCTAAATATGCCTTACAATTTCTTCTATCTTCTTCCGCACATTGAACTACTTCCCAGCAGGGAATCAATGAGTAAATTGTTTTGATTCCGTTTATACTGATTTTGCTTTCATTGATTGCTCTGCGAATACATTCGATTCTATCGATATCCGCTTGAGAATATGAGCGTTGATTCCCTTCTGTTTTATGCGAGATTATCAATCCCTCACGCTCATACATTCTTAAAGTATGAACTGAAATACCGAGAAGTTCGGCAGCAGTTCTGATCGGGTATATCGGTTTGTCTTTTATTTCACTTAAGTTCATTGAGAAATTCTCATTTGTAAATGTTGATATTT
>CAYLVF010000023.1:0-14778 GCA_964387045.1 uncultured Melioribacter sp.
AAATCTTGACAAAAAGTTCTCTTTTACTTAATTTTAATTCAGATATTAGACTCCCAATTATAAAATTTTATTAACTCACAAGAGGCAAAGAATGATTTACACAAAAACTGGAGAATATGCGATTCGTGCAATTCTATTTCTTGCAAGACAACCGAAGGAATCATTAATCATGTCTTCGGAAATTGCAAAAAGTGAAGAAATTCCGGCTCATTATCTTGCAAAAATTTTGCAGCGAATGGCAAAATACGGATACGTTGACTCTTTCAAAGGAAGGGGCGGTGGTTTTAAGATTACCGAACTGGCAAAGAAAAGTTCGATTCTTGAAATTGTTGAAAGAGTTGAAGGTCCCGTTATTAATTTGAAATGCGTTACAGGTTTAAAAGAATGTTCGGATGAAAATCCTTGCCCGTTGCATGAAGAATGGGCTGAATTAAGGAACAGAATTTATAATTTGATTTCAAGCAAATCGGTGCAAGAAGTAGCCGAAAAATATTCCGAAACTTTAAGAAGAAACAATTGATTTAAAATAGAATTTAATAGAGGCTGTCGCAAAAGCAATAATACAACAATAATTGGAACACATTTACCGCAGATCTGAACTTTTTTGAGCATTTATTTTATTGAACATTACTTTTGAGACAGTCTCTTTCTTTTCAATAACCCAACCGTTTATCTCTTTTTGTCATTGAGATATAACTTCACCCAGCTCAAATCATCAATCAATTGATTCAGATTGTTTAAGCTTTCGTGTGTCATTGATAAATATTTATCGGAAAATATACCTTTAAGAAATGATGATGAAGAACCGATAATCTCATCTAAAATCTTTCTGATTTTTTTTATTGCTGCAGTGTATTCACTTCTGATTTTTTCAAAGTAATCATCTTCAAAATTGTTGCTGCGGTCCCGGATTATTTTTAATAACCCCTGTGCATATTTTGCTGAAAATGCAAGATCTTCTAATTGGTCAAACTTTTCCTCTTTAAAGAACAACTCGGTTAACCGGGTTAAGTCTTCAACATTATTTAGTCTACCGTTTGCAAAAGTATTAACATGTAAGGAAAATTCTTCTGCTTGTTGTTTAAAGCTTTTTTCAGCCATCATTAATCCAATTTTATTCCTAGCCCAATTCCGTCTCCAATAGGGAAAATGGAGGTTTTCATTGCTCTTTGCGAAATAAAAAGTTTATTGAATTTTCTAATATGCTCTGTGGAAAGTTTATAATTTTCCGGAACATTTTTAGAAGCGGCATAACCCCGCCAAAGTAAATTATCAATAAAGATTACTCCCCTTTTATTAAGAAGAAGCAATGAGTAATAAAATAATTTTTCGTAATCTTCTTTGTCAGCATCAAGAAAAATTAAATCATATTTGTTGTCATGAACCGGGAGGATTTTCAGCGCATCACCTTCAATAATATTAATCTTCGCAGAGTAACCCGAACGATTTATAAAATCTTTTGCCGTTGTAATATTCTGTTTACTTATTTCTATTGTATCAAGCAACCCTTTTTTGCGTAACGATCTTGCAATCCTTATTGATGAATACCCGATAGCCGTACCAATTTCCAAAACTTTTTTCGGACGATGAATCAAAACTATTTGCTCAAGAAAATCAGCGGCTTCTTTATCTAAAATTGGAATATGATTTTCTTCAGCGAACTCTTCCATTTCTTTTAAAAGCGGTTCCGACTCTAGGCGAAGTGAATCAAGGTACTTTTTCTGTATGGTATAAAGTATTTTCTTTGTCATTTTAAAAGCATCATTTTTTTTGATAAAACTTGACCGTTCATTTTCACAGAGTATAAATAGGGACCCGTTGCAACATTTCTGCCGGAATTATCAGTTCCATCCCAAGAAAGTTTTGTTATTCCTTTAACAACGACACCGTTAAACAATTCTTTTATTTGCTGACCAAGAATATTATAAATAATCACTTGCGCAAAATCACTTTTGGGTGACTCGAATTCAATTCTTGTTTGTGAGTTAAACGGGTTCGGATAATTTTGATACAGCAAAAATGTATTCGTTAACGGTTCTTGTTCCTCTCGATGATTAATGGGAGAAAGAACAAAAGTATAATTTTTATCTTGGGGTTCTCTTACTAGCTGATTACCGGTAGTTCGGTAAGTGTAATAAAAACTTATTGTATCACCGGTAATAAAAATTTCGGGTACATCAAAAGTATAATAACCGCTGCTGCTTTCTTCAAAATTGAAAAACTGCCAGTCATCATTTTCTTTCTTATAATAAATACGAAAATCTTCATCGAAGAGAATATCTTCCGATAAAAACATTTTATTGATACGGTAATGATTCGAATCATACTGCCAAATATTCGGTGTGTTCAGAGCGCGTAATATTGACATTCTTCCATAACCGACATCGTTATTAGGAGTTTCATAATTATCGCCCGATTGCAACACAATATCTCTCACCTGATCATTTGTTAAGTAAGGATATGCCGAAAGTAATTGTGCAATCATACCCGCTGCCATCGGAGCCGAATATGATGTACCTGATCCAAAATCATTATAACCTCCGCCTGAAGCAGCATGGAAATTTCGAGTACCAACGGCTGTAACTTCCGGTTTAAGTCTTCCATCTGCTGTTGGACCCCGACTGCTAGAAGGGTTGAATAGACCATTTTTATCAATGTTACCGACAGATATAACATTAAATGCATCGGATGGAGCTATTATATGCACCCAGCTGCTTAGCCCTTCATTACCCGCTGCATTAACCGTAATTACTCCCAAATCATAAGCATAGTTATAAGCTTTTGTAACAATCGTAGTATTACCGTTCATATCTTGATAAGTATATGAACCTTCACCCGGATCAAAGATAGAATAACCGAGAGATGCTGTAATAATATCAACGCCCATCATTTCAAAATCTTCGACTGCTTTGGCAAAGTTATCTTCTTCAACGTGGGATTCGATAGCTATATCTTCAGTCTTTGCAAGAAAGAATGATGCACCGTATGCCGGACCAATTAAAGTTCCGTTATCGAAACCGGCGCCTATCGAAAAAACGGCTGTTCCGTGTCCATCCTGCCCCGGGGCATCTCCCGGCTGGTCGGATGTTACATCATCATCTTGAACGTAATCATATTCGTATAACACATCTAAATTTTTTAAAGCCGGATGTTCCTTCCAATTAAAACCTGAGTCTAAAAATCCGATTATAACATCTTGCCCGTTAAAACCGGCATCATGTACTATTGGTATATGGTGTAACTCATTTTGCGCGAGTGACTTTCCGTAGTCCAATGAATATTTTAATGATTGAAAATAATTTTCAGATGATGAAGTTTTCAACTGATCATTCCTTTTTGCGGGCAACAATTTTACTTTTTCAATTCTTTGAATAAAACTTAACCCGGAAATTTCACTTATCTCGGATTCACTTAAATAAGCAGAGACAGCGTTAAACCACTTCAATCTTTTCTCGATTTTAATTCCGCGGTTTTCGATTTCTCTTATATATGTTTCATTTAAAGGAATATCTATAAAGCGAATATAATTTTCGCCGAGTACTTTTTTTCTTCTCTCAATCGCTTTATCCGAGAGTTGAACTTGTGACTTAAAAAGTATTTTATCTTGTGTGTTGAACGTTTCTTCGGTAATTCCTTTATCAATGAAAAAGATAAAATATTTCTCTTGTGCCGAAGTATTTAAGGCGAAAATAAGTGCTGTTAATATTAGTAATAATATTGGTTTCATATTGTTTAGCCGTTATTATAGAATGAAGTTTTCCGAAATTCAATACAAAGCAAATTGCACTACTTAATTAATGAACCTATTCTACTCCATCTGATGGAATTCCAAAATTTTACAATATCGGTAATATCGATATTATGATTGACCGACCAGTAGATAAAAAACGGTTTCCCGATTATATTTTGTTCAGGTACAAACCCCCAAAACCTGCTGTCAAAACTTTCATCCCGATTATCGCCTAAGAAAAAGTAATAATTATTTTTGAAGGTATAAGAAACAATTTCTTCATCATCAACAAATATTTTATTAGAAGAGGTTGTAATATTTTGCTCACGGGTTTCAAATATAATTAAGTCAACCCACCTGCTGTAATTTCTTTGTGAAAGTTGAACGGTAACACCTTTCTTCGGAATAACTAACGGTCCATAATTATCTTCGTTCCATTCGGAATCATGCGGGTAGATAAATTTATTCGGTACACCAAGGTATTTCGATCTAGTCCGCGAAAAATGGAGTGTTTGTGGTTCATCTAAAGGTTTACCGTTGACAATAACTTTCCTGTTAATAATGCTTAAAGTATCGCCTGGCAGCGCAACACATCTTTTTATATAATTTGATTTACCGTTTGGAAAATCGGTTTTCAAAATATCGGGGAAATCGAAAATGAGAACATCGTTTCTTTCAATATTAGAAATCATCGGAAATTTTATTGAGGGAATTTTAATACTAGTAAAAGGCAAATAATCCGGCGTGCGCGGTCCGTAAGAAAATTTATTAACTATAACATAATCACCGGCTGATAGAGTAGTTTCCATTGACGAGGTGGGTATTCTATATGCTTCGGCTATAAATACCTTTGATCCGAAAGCAAGTATTACGGCAAATAAAAGTAAAATAAGAAATCGCTTTAATGAAAATAATTTTTGTTTTTTTTTGGACATAATTTTTCTTAGATGGGTCAATCTTCAATTTGAAGCACCGCCAAGAAAGCTTCCTGGGGTATTTCAACATTCCCGACTTGCTTCATTCTTTTCTTGCCTTCTTTCTGTTTTTCGAGAAGTTTTCTTTTACGAGTAATATCGCCGCCGTAACATTTAGCCAATACATTTTTACGAAGAGCTTTAACTGTGGTTCGGGATATAACCTTTGCACCTATCGCAGCTTGAATAGCAATTTCAAACATATGCTGAGGAATAAGGTCTTTCAATTTAGATGATACTTTCTTTCCCCATTCATAAGATTTATTTCGATGAACAATTATCGAAAGAGCATCAACCTTTTCTCCGTTAAGAAGAATATCGAGTTTAACCAAATCCGATTCTTTGTAACCGATATATTCATAATCAAAAGAAGCATAACCGCGCGAAAGTGATTTCAGTTTATCGAAGAAATCAAAAATTATTTCCGAAAGCGGAAACTCGAAATGGATATCAGCGCGAGTCGGGTCAAGATAAGTTGTGTTTATATATGTACCTCTCTTTTCCATGCCAAGCTGCATAACCGTTCCTACATAATCGCTTGGACATACAATCTGTGCTTTTACATACGGTTCTTCAACTTTTTCAATGCTGCCTGCTTCCGGCATCTCGGCAGGGTTATCAACAATTATTTTTTCGCCTTTCTTTGTATAAACTATATACTCAACGTTTGGTAATGTAGTAACAATAGATTGATTGAATTCACGTTCCAATCTTTCTTGAACAATTTCCATGTGAAGCATCCCCAAGAAACCGCAGCGAAATCCAAATCCCAATGCATTAGAAGTCTCAGGTGTATAAATAAGTGAGGAATCATTTAGTTGGAATTTATCGAGTGCATCGCGCAAATCTTCAAAGTCTTCCGAGTTAACAGGGAATAACCCGCTGTAAACCATCGGTTTGATTTCTTTATAACCGGGCAGAGGTTTTTCAGAACCGCCTTTAAGATGAGTGATAGTATCACCGACTTTTGTATCGTGAACATCTTTTATACTGGCTATAAGATAACCAACATCACCGGCTTTAATTTCTTTTGTTCTTATTCTGCCTAATTTTAGAGTGCCGACTTCTTCAGCTTCATAACGCTTATCATGTGCAAAGAATTTGATTTGATCTTTTTCTTTAATTATTCCGTTAAAAACTCTTATGTAAGCAACCGCACCCCTGTACGAATCGAAAATCGAATCAAAAATTAACGCTTGCAGCGGGGCATTTTCATCACCACTTGGAGGAGAAATTTTCTTAACAATTGTTTCTAATATTTCCGGTATTCCAATTCTGTCCTTTGCACTTGCTAAAATTATTTCAGATTCATCACAACCTATCAAATCTATAATTTGAGATTTGACCGAATCTGTCATAGCGCTTGGAAGATCAATCTTATTTATAACAGGAATAATTTCTAGTCCGGCTTCAATTGCAAGATAAAGATTACTGATAGTTTGTGCTTCCACACCTTGTGCGGCATCAACAATTAGCAAAGCACCTTCGCACGCGGCAAGTGAACGGGAAACTTCGTAAGAAAAGTCAACGTGTCCGGGTGTATCAATTAAATTAAGTGTATAAATATTACCATCATCGGCTTTATACTTCATTTGAATAGCATGAGACTTGATAGTGATACCGCGTTCACGCTCCAGGTCCATACTGTCTAACAATTGATCCCGGCGCTCACGCTGAGTAATCGTATCAGTACTTTCAAGCAAACCATCAGCTAAAGTTGATTTACCGTGATCGATATGGGCTATAATGCAAAAGTTTCTAATATGTTTCATTTTTCACAGAAATAAAGATTTTAAATATATGAAGAGGGGTGTCTAATATCAATTTAATGAGGAGGGAATAAATAATGGCGATACTATTTTTAGATATTTTTTGGGATGTGAAGTGCATATCCATCACAAAAATGAATAATATGCTTTTAAGATTATTGAGATGGTTAGATAATCAATTATGACTTCTATTTATTACTCGAAAAACACCAAAAAGAAATACTATTCCCCTATTAATATTATAACCGAAATATTGGCAGCAGATGGATTGTTTTTTAAAAGTTAGCGGCTAAAGGGGTTATGTACCATTTCCATTTTGTACGGATTTTAGTATAGTTAAGTATTTTTTCCATGGTCCAACTTCATCGGTATACTGTTTAGAGAGAACCCGTGCGATCTGTGCTATATGGTCAAGATCATGAACTGCCCAAGTAGCCAGTAACTGCGAAACTGTTACTGTTCCAAATTCCGGGTGTATCCCGCGCTTGTTCAGTTTATCATTTGTTATATTAAGCCCGTCAAGCACTTTTAGATTTTCTTCACGTAGTACCGTAAATTCATTTAGCAAATCTAATATAGATTTACCTTCGGAATTTTTGAATTGAGCGAATCGATCAAACGGCTCAAATGGTTTTTCTTCACCATGTTCAAGTATGATACGAATTCTTTGTATCCAATCTGTTTTGTCACCATGAATCAAATGACCAACGATGTCATACGGGCTCCAGCTATCCCCACCCTCATTATTGATAATCCATTCACCGGATAAATTTTGCAGAAGTTGAGATAAGGTGTATGGAGTTTGTCTCAATATTTCCACTGTTTTTGTAATCTCAAATTTCATGATTTATATTCACCTTAAATATTAGATAGTAAGTTGTATTCAAGAATAACTGACTACGAAGGAGAAAATTTCCATATTACTATAACCTCAATAATTTTGCTTAATTATTAATGAGTCTATTCTAAAAAGGTCAATTAATCATTAGCCCACAGTTTTAGAGTGTGTTGCAAAACCAATGAACTGTCATTCCGAACGTGCTGTTTTTTGGTAAGTGAGGAATCTCACTTTATATAGCTTAAATTCTCAATTTATTTAAGGTGAGATTCTTCATTCCGCTACGCTCCATTCAGAATGACAGTTACACAACAACCTCTTTAACTGTGGGGAAATGAACCAAAATTAGCTTTCTTGTTAACGGTTTCAACCGTTTTCTTCCTTTTTGCAGTGAACTCATTAATGTAAATATTTATTTCCTCAATCAGTAAGCGGAAGTTCAACACTAAAAGTAGATCCTTTACCCTCTTCACTTTGAAGATATATGTCACCTCCAAGAAGCTCAGTGTATTTTTTTACGATTGTAAGCCCGAGACCTGTTCCTTGATAGCTGCGTGTTTTTCCTTCGCTGGCTTGTCTGAATTCCTGCCAAACAATTTCTTGTTTGTCTTTAGGAATACCGATTCCTGTATCTGAGACATTAATAATTAAAATTTCTTTATCGCTATTTATTTTCTTATCGGCTGAAATGGAAATTTTACCCTCATCTGTATAATTGATTGCATTACTAATCAAATTGTGAAGAACATCAAATAACAACGATTTATCGGTCTGTACAACCGGGTTTTCAATTCCAATAGTATTTTCTAACAGTATATTTTTTTTATTTGCGACAGCTAAATATTCATTATGAATTGAATCAAACAACTCATTTAGATTTACATTCTCTTTTTTTATTTCAATATCCTTGATCTCAAGTTTGGAGAGCGATAGAATCTTTGTAAGTGTCTCCATCATTCTTTTTGAAGTATTTAATATTCCTTGAGCCATTTCATTATGGTCCGGGTCTTTTAATTCATCAACAAGTAATTCGGCATAACCCATAATACCGACAAACGGAGTTCTTAATTCATGGCTCATATTCGCGAAGAAAAGTGTTTTAACTTCGTTCATCTCTTCAGCTTTTTCTTTAGCTGCAATAAGTTCGTCCATAATTTTTTTCTTTTCCGTTATATCTCGTAAAACTGATATTACCAAATCGTCTCTACCGGCTGATTTCAGAAAAGTTGTTTGAACATCACAAAAGATCACTGTACCGTCTTTTTTCTGCAGTTTTAGTTCGGCTCTTACGAGGTGCTTATTTTCCTTAATTGCCGCGGATAGTTTATTACCGTATTCATGAAATGCTTCATCAGATTGATATAAAACGCGCGTTGTCTTTCCTATTATTTCACCGGGATCATATCCGAACAAATCACTAACAGCTTTATTAACGCTTTTGATTGTTCTATCAGACATGGTTACTGTAAAGATTGCATCGTTAACAGAGTTAAATAATGTTGTGAGAAATTTTTCGTTTCTAATCAATTCCTCTTTGGCTTTTATTCTGTCTGTTACATTCAGTAAATTAAAAATTAGTGATTCCACTTCGCCGTTTTCATCAAGTAAAGGCACAAGATTCCAATCCCAATATGTAATACCTCGTTCGGGATTGTTTGCATATATAAATGGTCGTTCTATCGCGCGATATGCGGTTTTAGTCCTTACAACTTCTTCAAAGATCTCTTTAGTCTCTGATGGATAAAGAACGAAATGATTCTTGCCTACAAAGAAATCTACATCTCGTTCGTCGGCATCTGCATAAGCTTTATTCACTCGGATAAAGTTGAAATCCTTATCGAGGAGAGCAATTAAAGTTAGAGTGTTGTCAAAAAACGATTCCAATAAAGTTGTCTTTTCAATTATTTCTTCTTCGAATTGCTTTCTTTGTGTTATATCTCTTGCAATAGTTGAATAATACTCAACCTCTCCCTCCTTCGATCTATGAGCAATTATAATTTGAGAAATGGGCGTTTCATATCCATCTCTGTGAAGAAAAGCTGTTTCACCAATCCAAAAACCTTCTTTTGCTGCAGTTGGTAATCCTTCCTCCAAAACAATTTTTCTTGCCCATTCAGTGTGAGCGTCGGCAATAGTTACTTTTGTTATATCTTCATCAGGAGTAAGTCCCAGCATTTTTTTGCCGGCATTGTTTATAAAAATAGAATTACCTCCAGCATCTGCCGTTGCAACAAAATCGGGTGTAGCTTCAATTATAGCGGTAAGTTGTTTACGTTTTTCTTCGGCAAGTTTACGTTCGGTTATATCACGTTCGATAGCTATGAAACCAAGCACTTCGTTCTTTTCATTAATTATCGGATTAATTGATGCCTCTATATATAGCAGCTTATTATCTTTTGTTTTATTTATTATTTCATGGTTTACAGCTTTCATAGCAAGAATATCCTGCCAAAATTTTCCATAATACTCTTGATCGACAATGCCCGATTTTAGAATACGCGGAGTATTACCAATCGCTTCCTCTTTCGTATAACCAAAAGTTTTTTCAAATGCCGGGTTTACATAAGTAATTATACCCTCTTTATCGGTTAAAAAGATTGCATCACCGGAGAGTTCAATGCCCATTTTAAATTTCAGAATAAAGTCCTGTGCTAATTTGTAATCCGTGATATCTTCGGAGAGTATAAAAATTCCTTCGGGAACGGGTTCAAACCGTAAATTAAAAAATTTCTTTTCACCATCAGGGTATGTAAATTCATTTTCAAAATTTGACGGAATTCTTTCTTCCATACAACTTTTCACTTTACTGAACATGGATGTATTTTCAATGCCGGGATAACATTCCATCATTGTTTTCCCGAGTAATTCTTCACTTGTTTTCCGGCTGCTTTGAAGAGCGCCTTTATTCAAAAACAGGTACTTATAATCATAACCGATTATTTGGCAGCCTTCAATCATACCATCTAAAGAAGAACGAAGTCTGTCTTCGCTCTCTTTTAACAGTCTTTGCTGTGTTCGTTTTTCAGTTTCATCCTGGAAGGCAATAACAATTCCGATTGTCGAACCGTCCGAATCATAGATCGGAGCACCCGTATCCATCACCGGTATTTCTTTCCCACTTTTTGAAATTAATATTGTGTGATTTGCAAGTTCTTTAACAATTCCATGTTTCAAAACTTTTTCGAGTATATTATTTTCAGATTCACCGGTTTCTTCGTTCTTAACGGAATAAATATCTCCAAGATATCTTCCTCTTGCTTCGCGTATATTCCAGCCGGTTAAATCTTCAGCAAGGTTATTCATATACTGAACCTTACCGTTGATATCAAGAGTTATTACACCTTCGCCAAGACTATCAAGAGTAACTTTAAATTTTTCTTGCTGCTGCCAAATTTCTTTTTCTTTCTTGTAAAGTTCAGAATAAATTGTTTTCTGACGCCGGTTATATAATAATGATAGTACAGACAAGACGGTTAGTATGCTAAGCAAAGTAAAACCGATAACATAAATTGCCAATAGCGGGAGTTCCTCGAACATCTCACTTTTATCAATCTTGGCAATCAAGTACCAGGGAGTATCTTTGATTTTATCCATATAGGCAAAAACATCTTCGTTACGATAATCTTTACCGCTGAATATCCCTTTATAACCGGCTGCGGCTATTGTAGCCAGGAGGTCTGCATTTGTTAAATGAATTCTATAATCGAAAACTTTGATATTTTTATGACGCAGGTTGGTTAAATAAAGAATATGTTCATTCTCAACGCGGAAGATAAATGTTTCGGATGTGTTGCTTGGTATGGGCCAGCTTTCAACAAGTGGATAAAGAAAATCATACGGGTTCATTCTCACTATTAGAGCAAACGGAGTGTTGTTATTTGGATTTCCCCCAACTGAAACAAATGAAATCAATACCGGTTGACTGCCGGAACGTGCATCGGGAAACAAATCAGTACAAAGGCTTTCCCCTTTATCGATAACTGCCTTCAATGTTGTTTTTTCAACACTATTAAGATTAACAATTAGTTCATTGGTAGACAAAATGATCTTGCCGTCAAGTGATGATAATATCACATCAGAATAATCATGTTCAGTTTTTATTTGATTTAATAAACTTAGTAAGCTTTCTTTATATACTTTAGACGGGTTTTGAGAAAAAACTCTCACACTTTCAAATAAAGCAGGGTTTCTTGAAATTGTTTGTGCATCGTTCAGCTCATCACGGAACCAATCTTCAATCTGCTTAATTTTAAGTGTAGCAATCGCGGTGATTGTTTTTTCTTTTTGTTGACGAATGTTGGCTGTTTCCCAATCATAAAACTGATAAGCGCCATATGTGATAAATAAACTTAATATTATAACTAGGATTAATACTTGCTTCTTTTTGGCGGGAGCGAATTTACTTTTTTTGTCCATAGCAGCACTTTCCTTTTGAGAATAAAATAATTAAGCCTACTAATAAAAAATTCAAAGATCTTTTGAATACTATTGACGAGATTAATTTTATGTTAAATAATAATTATTAAGATTTTCTTTGTCAATTAATTTCCGCCCTAAATGCTAAATACGGTCCAATCATTCAAGTACAAGCGTATAGCATTAAAACCGAATATTACCGGATTCAGAACTGCATGAAACATCTATTTCCGGTGCATTGCATAATGTTTGATAAACAACGCAATAGCGTTCGGTTAACCGCAAGAGATTTGATAACTGTTCTTCGTCTGCATCTGTATCCAAATCAAAATGAAGACGAATGGCACGGAAGCCGACCGGAACTTCTTTAGAGACACCCAATGTACCTCTAAAGTCCAAATCACCTTCTGCGGTAACTCTCCCATTTCTGAGAGTTATTCCGATGGCGGTAGCTACTGCGTTCAAAGTAACACCGGCACAAGCTGCAAGCGCTTCAAGCAGCATGTCGCCCGAGCAGGCTGCGATTCCGTCGCCTCCGGTTGCGGGATGAAGTCCGGCTTCTACAAGTGCTTTGCCGGTTTCGACTCTGCAAGTAATTCCTTCTCCGATAATTCCCTTTGCTTGCAGGGTTATAATTGCTGATTCTGGATGGTCTTTATATTTTTGCTTCAACGGAGCCTGTAGTGAACGAAGCTCATTTGAATTCATTTGCTGCCTTTCTTTTTGTGGTACTTTTAATTTCTTTGCTTGCTTGTTGCTTCGTAGTTTTTAAAGAAAAAGTTTTTTGTTTTAAATGAGTTTTTACACTATGTACATAATGCTGTAAAAACTATAAAATTACTCAAGATTAGAAAATTTGTTATTAGAAAAAACTGAAATATTGTTAGATAAATATTTTGCTTTAGATAAGTTAGGAAAGGAATATATAAACAAATGCATAACTCTCATATCAACCTAAATTGTTGCAGCTAAAAATCAAAATAAGAAAAATTGTTCAATAGCACACGAAAAAATATTTTAACGAGAAATTAAGGTGAGGTAGATGCGGGGGGGTGGGAGAAAGGGAGAAGAGGAGAAAGGGAGAGGGGGGGAATTTGTGAAGAGGAGAATGGGAGAAGAGGAGAGGGGGAGAATATTTGTGTGAGTTATACTTAATTATTAATGAACAGCGATGACATTGATGTGACCGTTCTTCACGGATAGAATTAGTCTGTATCGATTTATTAGGTGTTATCAATTTGCAGATTTCTCAATTCATAGTCGGAACAATACTCTTTAATTAGAGTAGAATCTTAAATTTTAGTAGATTAGTGCTTTCAAAACGGAAAAGAAAATAAATGAAGATATTGTTTTTTACAACTATGCTCGGCACTTGTCTTTTTGCACAATCAATTAATTTTATTGTTGTGGATGAGTTTGATGTTACCGGCAAACCCGGTAAGGATAAATTTGTTGAATTGGTTAATACATTAAATCAGCAAAATGAAATTGAGTTTGTTCTCTTCAACGGATTAAGGGTAGATTTAAGTGATGCCGACGACCTTGTAAAACGAACAATAAAAAATATTAAACATCCCGTCTATATTTTACCGGCACAATCAAATTTTTGGGGGCATCGTTCAGCACGCGAAGATTTTATGAATGATTACAGCGATTTATTTTTCAGAAGAAATTATGATACTCTTAAAGTACTCGGTTTAAACACAACTGTTTCATGGAGCGATAAGCCGTTTTTTGAGAAAGAAGTCCTAACGTTTATTCAAGATCAGAAACTCGATTCGCTTTCAAGTGCTGTTTTGTTACTAAACAGCGATCCATTGACTGTTAAAAATTTTGATGCAATCTCAAATTTGTTTTCCGGAAGTAAAATAAAATTTATCGCCGCACCGGTTGGTACAAGAAAAGAATTCACAAAAGAGAATGTTTCCATATTAAGCACAAGTGTTAACTCAAGAGCAAACGAAGTTTTTAAATTTATTGAATATAAAAACGATAGTCTGTTTGTTTCGACTTCGGATATATCCGGTAAAACTTCGGCACAAAAAATTTATTCTCTTGTTGACAGAATCTTCCCCACTGAAAAACAGAACTATAAATTTGATCCCGACAAAATTTTAAGATGGAGTTACGACCTCGGTTATTCGACTACATCAAAAGTAATAACACATGAAAATAGAATTTATGCAGCAGATATAAGCGGTCAAGTTGTTTGTCTCGATACTTTGGGTAAAAAACGATGGGATTATTTTTCATTCGGTTATATTTATTCAAAACCGACTGCGCGCGATGAGTTTCTGGCAATCGCAACCATTCAAGGTGATCTTGAAACAGTCAATGCAAGAACAGGCAAACCCATACAGTCAATAGGGTTTGATTCACCTATTACAAGCGACTTAGTAAGTTTGGATTACTCCGGCAGCTATAATTTAATGATCCCGAAACAATCAAGATCAAAAGCTGCGGTTATTGTTGGAACTCAATCGGGAAGAATTTATTGTTACGATATGGAAACCATGCAGGAGTTATGGAAGTTCACAAATACACAAGGTGTTATTACCGGTGAACCGCTTATTGTAAAAGGACAAATTTTATTTTATAGTTTAGACGGAACGCTCTACTGCATTAATGCTAATAGCGGTTTGCTTACATGGAAATCGAAAATAACCGGAAGAAATGAATCGGATATTTATGCTTCAAGTTTAACGACGAATCAAAGTGATGTGTTTATCTCACTTTCAAACGGTAAACTTTTTTCTTTTGATTTACTCCTCGGGAAAAAGAATTGGGAGTTTGATAAATATAATTTGAACACAACATTGCAGGCTTCAAATGACGGCAGACTTATTTATGCTAAAAGTACGAATGACAGATTTCATATTTTATCGGCAAGACTCGGTACATGGGTAAGAGAAATAATAACAAAACTCGGCAGCGAAAAAACCTATACCGATATAGTAGAATTAGGGAAGAATATTTATTTCGGAAATGAAGAAGGTTATTTAATCGAGATAGATGAAAATTATAAATACAACAGAATTTTCCGAAGTGATT